>NZ_VYKE01000183.1:0-8945 GCF_032424515.1 Pseudomonas sp. JV245A | reverse complement strand
GCGCCGGGCGAACTGCTCCGGCGTGGCCGCCGCGATCCGCTTCAGGTCCCGGGGGTAATCCACACCGGGGGCCTCCTGGGGGCGCCAGGCACTGAACTGGCCATTGCTGGCCCGCAGGATGTAGCCGCTGTCCTGGCACTGCTCGCTGACCAGAAACAGCACCCCCGGCGTCACCCAGTCCGGCTTGAGTTCCGGCGGCTCCTCGCTGACGCCCCACATGCGGGTCTTGGCCACCGGCGACACCGCGTTGACCCGGATCCCGTGCTCCGCCCCTTCCTGGCCCAGGGCATTCATGATCCCGACCTGGGCCATCTTGCCCGCGCAGTAGGCCAGCAGCCCCGGCTGGGCATATTCCGGGTACAGCGCACGGTCGGAGGTGGTCAACAGCAGCCGCGGTGCGGCGGACTGCCGCAGATGGGGCCAGGCATGCCTGGCCAGCCAGATGGGCGCATACAGGTTGATCCCCAGCATGCGCTCGAGAAACCCGGCGTCGGTCTGCTCCAGCGCCTGGTAGCCAACCCAGCCGGCGTTGTGAATCAGGATATCCAGGCTGCCAAAGGCCTCCAGGGTGCGCTGCACCAGCCCCTGGCAACCGGCCTCGGTGCCCAGGTCGGCGGTGTCGGCCAGCGCCCTGGCACCGCTGGCCCGCAAGGCCCGCACCGCATCATGGGCGACACTGTCATCCGCCCCGCTACCGCTGCCGTCACTCCCGCAATCGCTGATCACCACCTGGGCACCACGACGGGCCAGGGCCCGTGCATAACTCAAGCCCAGGCCGCGCCCGGCGCCGGTGACAATCGCCGTTCTGCCGCTGAAATCCATGCTCTTCCCTCCTGTGTGAATTCCAGGGTAACAGCATGAAAATCAGTGACTTAATACTAAATTCCAGGTTCTGTGAGAGGTTTTTGATATCAATGAATTCGCTGTGAAACCATGAGCCTTGGGGTTTACAGTCCCAAAGCCCCCAGCCAGGAAGCATCGCCATGATCGAAACGCGCCTGTTGCGCCAGTTCATCGCCGTCGCCGAAGAACTGCACTTTCACAAGGCCGCCACGCGCCTGCACATGGCCCAGCCGCCCCTGAGCCAGGCCATCGCCCGCCTGGAGGAAAAACTCGGTTTCAGCCTGCTGCGGCGCAATCGTCGAGGCGTGGCCCTGACCCCGGCCGGGGTGGATTTTCTGCATAGCGCCCGGCGCACCCTGGCGACCCTGGAACAGGGCATCGAGCAGGCGCGCCATATTGCCCAGGGCCTGGCCGGCAGCCTGTGCGTCAGTAGCCTGTCACTGGCCGGCTACCCGAGCTTGCTCGCCCGCCTGCGGGGCTTTCGCCAGGCCTTGCCCGAGGTGCGCCTGGAACTGCGGGAACTGCCTTCGGCCGAGCAGCTCAAGGGCCTGCTCGGCGGCGACATCGACCTGGCGTTCATGCGTGAGCTGCCGCTGCCCGAAGGGCAGATAGCCTCGCGCCTGATCCTCGATGAGCCGATCGTCATCGCCCTGCCCCACGACCACCCCCAGGCCCAGGCGCCAGAGGTGGACCTGCGGGAGCTGGCCAACGACGACTTCGTGTTCACGCCCCAGGCCCTGGGCAGCGCCTACCACAACCAGTTGATGGCGCTGTGCAGCGCGGCCGGGTTCACCCCGAAGGTGGTCCAGGAAGTGGCCCGGGTCCAGACCCAGCTGGGCCTGGTGGGCTGCGGTTTCGGCGTGGCCCTGGTGCCCCGCTCGATGGCCGATGCGGTGCTGCAGGGCAGCGTCGCCTACCGCCCGCTGCGGGCCATGGGCACGCAGCCAGGGCCAAGCATCGGGCTGTACATGAACTGGCACCGGGACAACCCTTCGCCACAGCTGCAGCGTTTCATGGCCTTGCTCGACGCCGGGCCCGGGGCCTGAAGCGGCCGTGCAGAAGGCCTGCGCGGCCGCCACCAGGCCTTAGAAGTCGGCCTTGACCGACAGGGTGAGGTTGCGCGGGTCACCGTAGAAATTGCCGAAGCCTTCGGTGCCGATGGTGGTGTAGTAGCGCTTGTCCAGCAGGTTGTTGCCGTTCAGCGCCAGGGACCAGGTGTCGTCGATGCGGTAACCGATGCGGCCGTTCCAGATCGCATAGCCGGCCTGGCGGATGTGGTTGCCGCTGGTGGGCGAGACTCGGTAGTTGTCACTCTGGGCGTTGACCCCGGCCCCCACGGTGAAGCGCTCCAGGGCACCGCCCAGCTGATAGTCGCCCCAGACCCGCAGCAGGTGCCGCGGCACGTAGGTGGTGAACGGCAAGCCGTTGTTGGCGCTGTTGGCGTCCTCCAGGGTCTTGGTCTGGGTGTAGGTGTAGCCGGCCAGCACTTGCAGGTGTTCGATCACCTCACCGCTGAGCTCCGCTTCAAAGCCCTGGGCGCGGACCTTGCCCGAGTTCAGCGAGCAGGTACTGTCCGGGCAGGCCGGGTCGTCCTGCTGCGCGTCCTGCTGGATGGTGCGGAACAGGCTGAAGGCGCTGTTGAGGCGGCCATCGAACCACTCGCCCTTGATCCCCAGCTCGTAGCTCTTGCCCACCAGCGGCTTGAGGGAGGCGCCGTCCAGGGTCCGATAGCTGCCCTGGGGGGTGAAGATGCTGGAGTAGCTGGCGTAGGCCGTGAGGTTGTCGTTGAGGTCGTACAGCACCCCGGCGAACGGCGTGACCTCGCCGGTTTCCTTGGAACGGGCACTGCTGGGCGTGCGCGTATCGCGCCAGTAGGCCACCGAATCGTTCTGCGACTTGTACCAGCTGACCCGGCTGCCCATGACCAGGGTCAGCGGGTCGGCCAGCTTCAGGCGCACAGTGGAATACAACCCTTGCTGCTGGATCCGCAGATCAGTGGGGCCGCCCCGGGTGGAATTGCTTTCGTAGTAGCTGTCGTCGGGCTTGGGCAGGTGGTGATCGGGGTCCAGCACATTCTGCCGCTGGGGCAAGCCGGCCACGGCGTAGAAGTCGTCCTTGATCGAGCGGCTGGCGTTGGCGCCGAAGGTCAGCTCGTGCTCCTGGCCAAAGGCCTGGAAGTGCCCGTCGACATAGGCATCGAAGCCGTAGTCCACCTGGTCGTAGTCGTAGATGCTGCCCAGCATCAGGGTGCTGGAACGGCTGGCCCCCACCGGCACCGAACCGCTGGGGAAGGCGTACTCGATATCCTGGGTGTTGCGGGTGTAGACCCCGGCTACCTTCAGCGCCCAGTCATCGTTGAGCTGCTGGCGCAGGTCGGCGAAATAGGTCGCGCGCTTGCTGCGCGAATTGTTCCAGGCGGTGTTCAGGCAGGTGGAGCGGCCCAGCTTGAGGTCGCTGCCGTCGCTGTAGCGCGGCAGGCCGCCCCAGCACGGGCGCGAGTCGACGTCTTCATAGGCCATGCCCAGGCCCAGGGTGGTGGCGTCACTGAGGTCGAAATCCAGGGCGCCGTAGTAGACTTGGTCCTTGCGATCGCCCAGGTCGTAGAAGTACTGCCGGGTCTGCTGGGTCACCACCGCCCGGCCGCGGACGGTACCGGCATCGTTCAACGGCCCGCCGGTGTCCACCTGGGCCCGGTAGTTGTCCCAGCTGCCGGCGGACATCGTCAGTTCGGTGTGCGGCGTGGCCTGGCCGCGCTTGCGCACGAAGTTCACCGAGCCGGCAGTGCCGCCCGCGCCCTTGAGCATACCGGCAGCGCCGCGCAGGATCTCCACCCGGTCATAGAAGGCCATGTCGCTGCTGAAGCTGTCGGCCTGTACGTAGCTGCTACCCATGTCCAGGGGCACGCCGTCGTACTGGTACTGGCCGGTCATGCGAAAGCCCCGGGAGTAGAAATACTTGCCGCCCATGGGCGAGTCGTAGAGGGTGATGCCCGGGGTCTTCTCCATCACCTGGTCAATGGTGTTGAGGTTCTGGTCATCGAGCATCTTGCGGGTGATCACGGTCACCGACTGCGGGGTTTCCTTGAGCGAGTGCTGGCCCTTGCCGATGGTGACCGCGCCAGTGGTGTAGGAACCGGAATACTCGGTGGTGGCCCCCAGCTCCTGGCCCTGCACTTGGGTGGTGCCCAGCTCCAGAGCGCCGCTGCCCTGGGGTACGGGGCGCAGCACGAAGCTGCCGTTGCTCTGCGGCTCGGCCTGCCAGCCGCTGCCGGCGAGAATCCGCGCAAAGCCTTCCTGTACCCCGTATTCACCCTTGAGCCCCGCCGAACGCAGGCCGGCGGTCTGCCGGGCATCGAAGGAAATTGCCGCGCCGGCAGCGCTGGCGTAACGGCTCAGCACCTCGGTCAGGTCACCGGCGGCAATATCGAAGCGGCGCACCGCGGTCTGTTCGCTGGCCGCCACTGCGGTCAATGGCAGCAGTGCCGCCCCGTAGACCGCCAGTGCGCCCCAGAGCCCGACCTTGATCGCCTGGGCCAACTTCGACTTGTGAACATCAGACATGCTTTGCCTTCCCCGCTAACGAAAATGAATCCACTGGGGGATAAGCCGGACCAGGAGGGGCAAACATGCAAAGACCCTTGAATTTTTTTTCGCCCCGCGGATTCAACCCACGCGGCTATCGCAAACCCGTACCCAGTAGCGGGTGTAGCGCTTGATCTGCAGGGAGAAACCGCTTTCCAGCGCCGCCAGGGCGCGGTCGGTGTCATCGATGGGGAATGCCCCGGAGATCTTCAGCCCGGCAATCTGCGGATCGCACTGCACAACCCCGCGGCGGTAGCGCGACAGGTCGGCCAGCAATTCCCCCAGGGGCCGGTCGATGGCGATGATGCTGCCCTGGCGCCAGGCACCCACCGCGGCATCGTTGGGCCGCAGCGCGGCAAAGCCCCCGGCGCTGAACGCCAGTTGCTGGCCGGCCTCGACCCGACGCGGCGCAAGGCCTGCGCCCAGGCTGACCTGCACCGCGTGCTCCAGCACCGCCACCTGCTCCTCACGCTCATCGCTGCGCAGCACGAAGCGAGTGCCCAGGGCCAGCACCTCGGCGTCCCGGGTGAAGACCCGGAACGGCCGCTGCAAGGGATCGGCAGCGGTGCTGACCAGCATCTCGCCCCACAACAGCTGCACCTTGCGTTGCTGGCTGTCGAACTGCACGTTGATCGAGGTGTTGGTATTGAGCAGCAGCGAAGTGCCGTCCGCCAGGCGCACTTGCCGGCGCTCGCCGATCTGGGTCCGGTAGTCCGCCAGCAGTTGCTGGGCACTGTCGCTGCGCCAGCCCAGCCAGCCGAGGGAACCGGCCGAGGCCAGCACCACCAGGTTGCGCATCAGCTCGCGGCGCGAGCGCCCTGCCCCGCGCAAGGTGGAACCGGCCAGGCCGCCGGGCAGTGCCGACATCTGCTCGCCCAGTTGCTGCATGCGCTCCCACGCCTGGCGGTGCAAGGGGTCGGCGGCCAGCCATTCGCGCCAGGCGGCCTGCTCCTGCTCACTGGCGCTGCCGGAGCGCAATTGCGCGTACCAGCGTGCCGCGCCGCTGATGGCCTGGCGCTCGCCGACGCTCAGTTGCAGGCCGGCGAAACTCATGACAGCTGCATCCGCATCTGCATCAGGCAGCAATGCTCCATGGCCTTGGCCATGTAGTTGCTCACGCTGCGCACGGAAATCTGCAGGCGCTCGGCGATCTGTTCGTAGGTCAGGCCGTCGCACTGGGACAGCAGGAAAGCCTGTTTCACCTTGGGCCCCAGGCCATCCAGCAGCCGGTCGATTTCCATCAGTGCCTGGAACAGCACGCTCTGCTCCTCCGGCGACGGGTGCTCGCCCTCGGGCACCAGCGCCAGGGCTTCGAGGTAGGCCTGCTCCAGGGAACGCCGGCGAAACAGATCGATCAGCAGGCCCCGGGCAATGCGCGACAGGTAGGGCCGCGGCTCACGGATCTCCACTGCGTTGCGCGCCTTGAGCACCCGCACGAAGGTGTCCTGGGCCAGGTCGGCGGCATCGAAGGCGTTGCCCAGGCGCTGGCGCAACCAGCCCTGCAGCCAGCCATGGTGATGGGTGTAGAGGTCGGTGACGGCACAGCGCAGGGATAAGTCGTCGGCGGGCATGACAGTAAGGATTCATATTTGATAATGAATCGCATTGTCATGTAGAGGCGGAAGTCTTGGCAATAGCCACGAACGCCGGGCGACGTTCGTGGCAGTGCTGCGGGGCCTAATCAGATCCCGGCCAGGGCCAGGTCCATGGCGAAGTAGGTGAAGATCAGATCGGCACCGGCGCGCTTGATCGAACCCAGGGTTTCGCGCACCACTCGCTGCTCGTCGATGGCGCCGGCCTGGGCGCCGAACTTGATCATCGCGTACTCGCCGCTGACCTGGTACGCCGCCACCGGCAGGCGCGAGGCCTCGCGGATGTCGCGGATGATGTCCAGGTAGGCCCCGGCGGGCTTGACCATCAGCGAGTCGGCGCCTTCCTGCTCGTCCAGCAAGGACTCGCGCACCGCTTCGCGGCGGTTCATCGGGTTCATCTGGTAGCTCTTGCGATCGCCCTTGAGCGCGCTGCCGCCGGCTTCACGGAACGGGCCATAGAGCGCCGAGGCGAACTTGGTGGAATAGGCCATGATCGGCGTCTGGGTGAAGCCGGCGGCATCCAGGGCGCGGCGGATGGCCTGGACCTGACCGTCCATGGCCGCCGACGGCGCGATCACATCGGCGCCGGCACGGGCCGCGGCCACCGCCTGCTTGCCGAGGTTGAGCAGGGTCTGGTCGTTGTCCACTTCATGGCCGTGCATGACCCCGCAGTGGCCGTGATCGGTGTATTCGCAGAAGCAGGTGTCGGACATCACGATCATCTCCGGCACCGCATCCTTGGCGATGCGCGACATGCGCGACACCAGGCCGTTTTCCTTCCAGGTATCGCTGCCGTCGCAGTCCAGGTGGTGGGAGACGCCGAAGGTCATCACCGACTTGATCCCGGCGCGGGCGTAGCGCTCGATCTCGCCGGCCAACCTGGATTCGGGAATGCGCATCACCCCGGGCATGCTCTTGATCGGCACGAAATCGTCGATTTCTTCCTCGACGAAAATCGGCAGCACCAGGTCGTTGAGGGTGAATTCGGTTTCCTGGAACAGGCTGCGCAGTTGTTCGGAGCGACGCAGGCGACGCGGACGGGCTTCTGGGAACTGGCTGGACATGATTTTTCCTAAGGCTGAGCGCGAAACAACACGAGCTATGGCGAAAAAAGGCTGAAAGCTTATGCCCGCAGCCGCCCCGGTACAAACCCGCACGGCTCAAGAGAGTCTTGCCCAAGCCGTAACAATGCCCTTGAAGCCCCGCGATCCAGGGGGTATCGGTCAATCGACGCGGCCAGCCTGCGACCATCTGACGCAACAGCGGCAGCCGCCATTGAAAAACCTGCGTGCGACAAATTCGGCGGTTGGCCGCTTGCAGCAGCTCCTGGCTCCCGCAGGGGTGTGCACACTACGGCGGCTCGCTGCCCTGCAAATTGAGGGTGTAGTCCTTCAGAGGCGTTTTGAAGTAGGCCATGCCGGTATCGTCAACCTTTCCCCTGAGCACGATCTTCTTGACCCGGTCGGCAATTTCATCGGCAGCGTTTTCGGACTGAATCGTCGCTTCGATGCACTCGCCAGGCCGGTAACCCACAGTTCGAACGATCAGATTGAGATCGACGTAATGGTCAGCCTCGCGGCCCACCACGCGACGATTTTCCGGGCCCTGGGTCCAATATATCTCCACGACTTTGCCGGCCGATGGCTTGACCGGCAGGTTGCACGTGGCATTCACCGCCACGCCGTTGTCCCCTGGCGTGGCCGCCACGCTGGCGGATGCCGCGGATTCGCTCCCCGGTGTATTACCAGGCAAGGTTGCCGGGCCGGGCGGTTGTTTGACCGCCGTGGTTTGTGCAATGCAAAGCAGTGGATCAAGCGCCAGCAAACCCAGCAGGCCTGCCCGCAGCATCCAGCCCTTACAGGACACAACCTGGGCCCAGGCGCACAGGAGCCGTGCCTGCCTGTGCGTGGCGGTGCCTGCAAAATCGCCAGGCGCCAGCGCGCTCATGGATGCCTCGGTCCAGTGGGCGAAGGTGTATTCCCGCACGCTTGCTCACTGGTTTGGAGAAGCCGCAGGTGTCCCTCAATGCAGGTTCGCACCGTGCCGCCGATCCAGATTTCGTCGCCGATCTGTTCCACGTCAATCCGCCCTGCCCGCCCCATGCTCAGGCCCTGGCTGACCCGGTAGCGAGCCGGTGCCAGCCCGGCGCCCAGCAACCACTGGGCGATGCCGGCATTGAGGCTGCCGGTGGCCGGGTCTTCGGGCATGCCATCACCGGCGATAAAGGCCCGTACCTCGAACTGCGCGTCGCTGTCATCACGCTCGGGGTCACAGGGCGCGATCACCCCGACCGCCAGACCGATCAGCGCCGGGTAGTCCGGTTGCAGGTCCAGCACCTGCTGGCGTTCGCCGAGCATCACCGCCAGCCAGCCGGCGCCGTTGTCGACCCACTGCGCCTGCACGATGTCCCCGGGCGTAAGGCGCAGGCCACGGCGCACCTGCTCCAGCACCTGGGGCTCCACCGGGCCGGCCTTGAGCAGCGGCGGCGCGAGAAAGGCCAACTGATCGCCCTGGCGGCGGATGCGCACCAGGCCCACTTCGCACTCCTGGATGATCTCCTCGCCCCGGGGCACGCCGCCGGCTTCGAGCCAGGCGTGGCAACTGCCCAGGGTCGGGTGGCCGGCGAAGGGCAATTCCTGGGTGGTGGTGAAGATCCGCAGGCGGTAGTCGGCCCGGGGATCGCGGGGCTGGAGCAGAAAGGTGGTTTCGCTGAGGTTGGTCCAGTTGGCGAAGGTGGCCATGCGCTCGGTGCTGAGCTCGTCGGCGTTGAATACCACGGCCAAGGGGTTGCCTTTGAGGGGAGTCGAGCTGAAGACATCGACTTGCTTGAAACTTAAGGGGGGCATGCAAAAATTCCTGTTTCTTAATAAGGCCCAGCGTTATGAGGCACAACGTTGGCTGTAGCCGCTGCCGAGCCAGGGCGAGGCTG
>NZ_VYKE01000182.1:0-9067 GCF_032424515.1 Pseudomonas sp. JV245A | reverse complement strand
GCCGATGCCGCTGGCCTGCAAATGGCGGAAGGCCAGGTCGAACAGTTGGTTGCGCACCTCGCGCTTGTGCCCCATGTCGGCGACAAAACCGCTGATCTCGTATTCCGCGCCACTGCTGCTGGTGCTCTTCATCGCCACGCTGGCCGCCGGGGTGCTCAACAGCAGGCGGCAGCCCAGGGTGGCCCGTTCCAGGGCCTCGATGACTTTCTGCGGGCGCGCGTGGGGGCTGACCTGCACGCTCACCGACAGGCCATGAACATCCACCGGCCGGCTGAAGTTGGTGATCTTGGCCTTGGACGCCAGGGAGTTGGGGATCACCACCATGCTGCCTTGGGAGGTCTGCAGCCGGGTGGCGCGCCAGTCGATGTCCAGCACCCGCCCCTCGGTGCCGTCGATGGCGATCCAGTCATCGATCTGGTAGGGCTTGGTGGTGTTGAGGACGATCCCGGAAAACAGGTCGCTGAGGGTGCTTTGCAGCGCCAGGCCGACGATGATCGCCAAGGCCCCGGAGGTGGCCAGCACGCCCTTGACCGGCAGTTCCAGCACATAGGCCAGGGCGGCGATGATGGCGATGAGGAAGATCACCGCGCCCATCAGGTCCTGCAGCAGGCGCCCGGTATGCCCCACCCGCTGCATCATCAGGGTGCCCAGCAACACCGTCAGGGTCCGCGCGCCAAACAGCCACCAGCCAATTTCCAGGCCGGTGGCGGCCAGGTGCAGGGGCACGTCGTCGGGCCAGGGCGCGGCCTGCATCGGGTTCATGCCCTGGTTGAACAGCATCAGGCTGTAGAGGGAAAAGATCAGCACCCGTACCGCCAGCTTCCAGTAGTCGCCACGGCTGCCGATCAGGCGCCAGAGCAGCATATCCAGGAACAGCAGGAACAGCGCGGCCAACAACGGATGATCGCTGAACAGGGAAGACATCGAGGCACTCCGGCATGACGAAGACGGCACGATCGCACGAAAGACGCAGGAGCAGGTATAGCTGGAAAAGCCCGGGGCGTGCGCCCCGGGCCGGGATCGGGCGACGGGCGCAGGGCCCGCCGCGACTCAGGGATTACTGGCCCTGGGTCAGGGTGTTGTAGCTGGTCATCAGGTTGCGGTAGTCGGGGATGTGGTTGGAGAACAGGGTGCCCAGGCCCTCGATGTCGTTGCGCCAGTCGCGGTGCAGCTCGCAGGCCAGGCCGAACCAGGTCATCAACTGGGCGCCGGCATTGGACATGCGGTTCCAGGCCGAATCGCGAGTCAGGGCATTGAAGGTGCCGGAAGCGTCGGTAACCACGAAGACTTCAAAGCCTTCTTCCAGGGCCGAGAGCGCCGGGAACGCCACGCACACTTCGGTTACCACGCCGGCGATGATCAGTTGCTTCTTGCCGGTGGCCTTGATCGCCTTGACGAAGTCCTCGTTGTCCCAGGCATTGATCTGGCCCGGGCGGGCGATGTACGGCGCATCGGGGAACAGCGCCTTGAGCTCCGGCACCAGGGGGCCGTTGGGGCCGGTTTCGAAGCTGGTGGTGAGGATGGTCGGCAACTTGAAGTACTTGGCCAGGTCGGCCAGGGCCAGCACGTTGTTCTTGAAACGATCGGGCTCGATATCGCGGACCAGCGACAGCAGGCCGGCCTGGTGGTCTACCAGCAAAACGGCGGCGTTATCCTTGTCCAGACGCTTGTATGCAGTGGTCATGTGAAGTCCTCGCTAATGATCGATGCCGGAAGACCCGGCTTGGATGAAACCCGTGGCACGCTCCGCCGGGGTAACGGCGGGCGTCGGGGAGTAGCACGCGACTGGCAAAGCCTGGTGGCCGATGCCCGCCGCACCAGTGCAACCGGTCAGTGACCGGTTGCGTCCATCTGGCCGAAGCGTCCCGATTGGAAATCGACGAAGGCCTGATGAATCTCTTCTTCGCTGTTCATCACGAACGGGCCGTGGCCGACGATGGGTTCGTCGATGGGCTCGCCGCTGAGCAACAGCACGATCGCGTCGTTGTTGGCCTCCAGGCTGATGTCCTGGCCGTCACGCTCCAGCAGCGCCAGCTGACCTTCGCGCACCAGCTCCTGGCCATTGACCTGCACCGTGCCGCGCAATACCACCAGGGCGCTGTTACGCCCCGAATGCAGAGGCAGGTCCAGGTGCTTGCCGGCTTGCAGGCGGATGTCCCAGACGTCGATCGGGGTGAAGGTCCGTGCAGGGCCCCGGTGGCCATCGAACTCGCCGGCGATCAGGCGCAGGCTGCCGGCATTGCCCGGCAGCGGGACCTGCGGGATGTCCGCCGCAACGATGGTCTGGTAACCGGGCGCCGCGAGCTTGTCCTTCGCCGGCAGGTTGACCCACAACTGGACCATTTCCAGGTTGCCGCCACGCCGGGCGAAGTCCGTGGAATGGAACTCCTCATGGAGGATCCCCGAGGCCGCGGTCATCCACTGCACATCGCCAGGGCCGATCTTGCCGCCGCTGCCGGTGGAATCCCGGTGTTCCACCTCGCCGTCATAGACGATGGTTACGGTTTCGAAACCGCGATGGGGGTGCTGGCCGACGCCGCGCCGGGCGCTGGTGGGGCTGAACTGCGCGGGGCCGGCGTGATCCAGCAGCAGGAACGGGCTGATGTGCTGGCCCAGGTTGTCGTAGGAAAACAGGGTACGGACCGGGAAGCCGTCACCGACCCAATGGGGCCGTGGACTGGTGTAGATGCCGATGATGTTTTTCATGTCGTCCTCCAGAACTATCTGATGGACACACCTTAAAACTCAGACCTTTGCCGCGCTAGACTGCAAAAATCACCCTTAGCGTTCTATCTGGAGAACGATCTTGGAAGATCTGAACACCCTCTACTACTTCACCCAGGTGGTGGAGCACCGTGGCTTTGCCGCCGCGGGACGGGCCCTGGACATGCCCAAGTCCAAGCTCAGCCGGCGGATTTCCCAGTTGGAGGAACGCCTTGGAGTGCGCCTGATCCATCGCACCAGCCGCCACTGTTCGCTGACCGAGATCGGCCAGGAGTACTACCAGCGCTGCCTGGCCATGCGGGTGGAAGCCGAGGGCGCGGCGGAAGTCATAGAACGCAACCGCTCCGAACCCCAGGGTCTGGTACGCGTGGCTTGCCCCACGGCCCTGCTCAATTCCTGGGTGGGGCCGATGCTTACCCGCTTCATGCTCAAGTACCCCCTGGTGGAACTGTTCATCGAGAGCACCAACCGCCGGGTCGACCTGATCCACGAGGGCTTCGACATCGCCCTGCGGGTGCGCTTCCCGCCCCTGGAAAACACCGACCTGGTGATGAAGGTGCTGGGCAACAGCACCCAGTGCCTGGTGGGCCACCCGGATTTTCTCCAGCGCCTGTCGGGCCCGGCAACACCGGCCGACCTCAGCGGTTTGCCGAGCGTGCACTGGGGGGCGGCGCAACGTGAATATCAATGGCAATTGCTGGGCCCGGACGGCGCCGAGGCACTGATCCGCCACCGACCGCGGATGGTCACCGACGACCTGCTGGCGTTGCGCCATGCAGTGCTGGCGGGCATCGGCATCGCCCACCTGCCCAAGGTGGTGGTGCGTGAAGACCTGGAGGCCGGGCGACTGCTGGAACTGGTGCCCGACTGGGCGCCAAGGTGCGGCATCGTGCATGCGATCTTCCCCTCGCGCCGAGGGCTGCTGCCTTCGGTACGCAGCCTGATCGACTTTCTCGGGGAGGAATTCAGCCACAGCGACATGGCCTGAGGCTCAGAAGCAAGCGCCTGGAGCGGCCAGGCGGTGGCGGTTGGGCAGCCTCCCTGTGGGGTTCGTGCCTGGGTTGCACGATTCGCCGGCAAGCGGGTTCCTACAGGGGCAGGTGGATTCGTGAACGCGGGGCAATATTCCTTTGTGCCGGCGGCGGTTTTTCGCAGCAACGCAGGTACGGATACTGCCGGCCAATCCCACTGCAATGCCCGGAGTGCCCCATGTCTGTACCCGCCTTTGGCCTCGGCACCTTCCGCCTTCAGGGCCAGGTGCTCATCGATTCCTTGAGCTGCGCCCTGGAACTGGGCTATCGCGCCATCGATACCGCGCAGATCTACGACAACGAAGCCGATGTCGGCGCCGCGGTGGCCGCCAGCGGCATTCCCCGCGACCAGCTGTTCATCACCAGCAAGATCTGGATCGCCAACCTGTCCCGGGAGCGCCTGATCCCCAGCCTCAAGGAAAGCCTGCACAAGCTGCGCACCGATTACCTGGACCTGACCCTGATCCACTGGCCCTCGCCAGACAACCAGGTGCCGGTGGCGGAGTTCATGCAGGCCCTGCTGGAAGCCAAGACCCAGGGCCTGACCCGGCAGATCGGCGTGTCCAACTTCAGCAATGCCTTGCTGCAGCAAGCCATTGATGCCGTCGGGGCCGAGCAGATCGCCAGCCACCAGGTGGAATTGCACCCCTACCTGCAGAACCGCAAGGTGGTGGAATTCGCCCGCAGCCAGGGCATTCACATCACCTCCTACATGACCCTGGCCTATGGCGAAGTGCTCAAGGACCCACTGATCCTGCAGATCGCCCAGGCACGCCAGGCCACCCCGGCCCAGGTGGTGCTGGCCTGGGCCATGCAGTCGGGCTATGCGGTGATCCCCTCCTCCACCCGCCGGGCCAACCTGCAAGGCAACCTCGCAGCCTGCGCCTTGACCCTGAGCAGCGCGGAGCTTGAGAGCATCGCCGGCCTGGAGCGCGGCCAACGCCTGACCAGCCCGGCAGGCATTGCCCCGCAGTGGGACTGAAGCGCGAACGGCGCTGACAAAAACGCCAAACGGCATCCCTGGGGATGCCGTTTGGCGTGGGGTGCGAAAACCTCGCTCAGCTCGGGCTACCCCAATGGCCATGCGATTGCACCAGCCGCTGCCGGGAAGGCCCGGAGGCATCGGGCAATGGCGGGTCCACCCACAGCATCAGGCGCTTGATCGCCGCGCTGTCCGGCCATTCGGCCGGGCTGACATGCACCTTGCACCGCCGGCTGCCGGAAGTGGCGGCAAGATGCTGGCTGCCGTAGATCAGGGCTTGCTCGATATGCGGGTGGTCCAGGCAGAAAGCCAGCAGGTCGAAATCGCTGCGGACAGCCAGGTTGGCGTTGATGATCAGCAGGTCGAACGACTCGCAGGAATACTCCACCAGCGTCAGCAGTTCCTCCAGCCTGTGCACCGGGGCCACTCGGTAATAGTTCAGTTGATTCAGGGGTCTTTCGATCTGCATGCGACGAAAGTGCTGATCATCGGCAATCAATATGCGCAATGCTCTGTTGGACATTTTTCTGATCCTGCTGACAAGACTTCGGCACTGCGAATACCGGCCCTACTCCCGGGCCGCTGGAAGGCTAAGCCAGTGCGTGGAAGTTGGCTCTAGGAACAACCTGAAAGTCGCTGCCAAGGCCCCCCCGGCGGACGGCGCTCGACCCCGGCCGCCTGGCGCTCGCGGCTCGCCCTCCGGCCCCGCTGTGCAACCGTGCCCTACCCTAACCACCGGCCACGGCTTTTAGCAGGGGTCAGGCCCTTGAAAGGTCTTGTTGTCAGGTAAGCACCTTCCGAGAAAAGCCGAGCCGTATCTCATGCCTCCCCTGGCGGAGGCGAAAAATGCTCATTCGGTGGTGCTCGGGCTCCAGAACGCCTGCTGCACCCAGGGCGATGTGGACAGCCGGGCCACCAGTGCATCCAGTTCGTCACCGTCCACCGAGGTGGTCGCCAGGGTCGCCTCGATCTCCACATCCTCCGTACCGAAGGCGTGCACATCAACGTCGCTGGCGGGGTAGTTGCAGCGCGCCAGCTCCGCTTCCAGCAGGGCGAACACTGCCTTCTGCTTCGAGCGGTGGGCGATCACGTAGACGATATTGGTGACCTCGGCGGACACCACGTCCAGGGGCTGGCGGTTGATGTTGTTGACGATGGGCCGCAGCAGAGTATTGGCGGCCAGCACGAACAGGGTGCCCAGCAGTGCCTCGAGGATCAGGTCGGCACCGGCGCAGGCCCCCACCGCTGCCGAGGCCCAGAGGGTGGCGGCGGTATTCAGCCCACGGACGTTACCCTCCTCGCGCATGATCACCCCGGCGCCGAGAAAGCCGATGCCGGAGACCACGTAGGCCACCACCCGCACCGCCCCTTCGGCGCCCCCCAGGCGGTTGGCCATGTCGACGAAGATCGCGGCCCCCACCGCCACCAGCACATTGGTGCGCAAACCCGCGGTGCGCTGGCGGTACTGGCGTTCGAAGCCGATCAGGCCCCCGAGGATAAAGGCGGCGCTGAGGCTGACCAGGGTATCGATCAGCGAGTCCAGGTTGATGTTGTGCAGGGCTTGCATGGCGACTGTCCTTGAGCGAAGGGCATGAATGGCACCAGAGGACTCTAGCAGCGGTCCATGAACGTCTCATGGCCTGCCGTGGATGCACGGCTGACCGTAGGAGCTGGCTTGCCAGCGAAGAGGCCCGTAAGGGCGCCTTAGCCCGCCGGGGAGCTTTCGCTGGCAAGAAAGCCTTCGCCAGCGAGCTGGCTCCTTCAGGGCAGCATTACTGCCAGCCGAAGCGCCGCACGTAGAAGCCCTTCACCGCCTGGGTCAAGGCCATGTAGGCCAGCAGGATCAGCGGCAGGAACACAAAGTACAGCGACGGCAGCGCCTGCAGCTTGAAGTAGTGCGCCAGCGGGCCCATCGGCAGGAAGATCCCCACCGCCATGATGACGCCGGTCATCACCATCAACGGCATGGCCGCGCGGCTCTGCAAAAACGGAATCTTCGGCGTGCGGATCATGTGCACGATCAGGGTCTGGGTCAGCAGCCCCACCACGAACCAGCCGGACTGGAACAGCGTCTGGTGGTCCGGGGTATTGGCGTCGAACACGTACCACATCAGGGCAAAGGTGGTGATGTCGAAGATCGAGCTGATAGGCCCGAAGAACAGCATGAACCGCCCCACATCCGCCGGCTGCCAGCGCTGGGGTTTTTTCAGCATTTCCTCATCGACGTTATCGAAGGGAATGGCGATCTGGGAAATGTCGTACAGCAGGTTCTGCACCAGCAGGTGCATCGGCAGCATCGGCAGGAACGGAATGAAGGCACTGGCCACCAGCACCGAGAACACGTTGCCGAAGTTCGAGCTGGCGGTCATCTTGATGTACTTGAGCATGTTGGCGAACGTCCGGCGCCCTTCCAGCACGCCCTCCTCCAGCACCATCAGGCTCTTTTCCAGGAGGATGATGTCCGCCGCTTCCTTGGCGATGTCCACCGCGCTGTCCACGGAAATGCCGATGTCGGCGGTGCGCAACGCCGGGGCGTCGTTGATGCCGTCGCCCATGAAGCCCACCACGTGGCCGTTGGCCTTGAGCAGGCGGACAATGCGCTCCTTGTGGGTCGGGGTCAGCTTGGCGAACACGTTGGTGGTTTCCACCGCCTGGGCCAGTTGCTCGTCGCTCATGCGCTCGATGTCGTTGCCCATCAGCAGGCCCTGCTGCTCCAGGCCCACTTCGCGGCAGATCTTCGCCGTCACCAGTTCGTTGTCACCGGTCAGCACTTTCACCGCCACGCCATGTTCGGCCAGGGCCTTGAGGGCCGGCGCAGTGCTTTCCTTGGGCGGGTCGAGGAATGCCACGTAGCCGATCAGGGTCAGCTCGCACTCGTCCGCCAGGCTGTAGGTATCGCGCCCGTCGATCATCGGCCGCGCGGCCACCGCCACCACCCGCAGCCCCTCTTCGTTGAGGTCGGCGGTCACCTGGCGGATCCGCGCCAGCAGGCTCTCGGTCAGGGCTTCCTCGGCTTCGCCATGGCGTACGTTGCGGCACACCGCCAGCACTTCCTCCACCGCCCCCTTGCAGATCAGCAGGTGCGGCCGGTCCTGTTCCGCCACCACTACCGACATGCGCCGACGGGTGAAATCGAAGGGGATTTCATCGACCTTCTGGAATGCCGTGCCGACCTTGAGCTCGCGGTGCACCTCGACGTGCTCCAGTACCGCCACGTCCAGCAGGTTCTTCAGCCCGGTCTGGTAGTAGCTGTTGAGGTAGGCCATTTCCAGCACGTCGTCGGAATCCTCGCCCCAGACGTCCACGTGCCGCGCCAGGAAGATCTTGTCCTGGGTCAGGGTGCCGGTCTTGTCGGTGCACAGCACGTCCATGGCGCCGAAGTTCTGGATCGCGTCCAGGCGCTTGACGATGACCTTCTTGCGCGACAGGAACACCGCGCCCTTGGCCAGGGTCGAGGTGACGATCATCGGCAGCATTTCCGGGGTCAGGCCCACGGCAATCGACAGTGCGAACAGCAGCGCCTCCATCCAGTCGCCCTTGGTGAAGCCGTTGATGAACAGCACCAGGGGCGCCATGACGAACATGAAGCGGATCAGCAGCCAGCTGACCTTGTTGACCCCGCTCTGGAACGAGGTGGGCGCGCGGTCGGTGGCGCTGACACGCTGGGCCAGGGCGCCGAAATAAGTGCTGTTGCCGGTGGTCAGGATCACTGCCGTGGCGGAACCGGAGACCACGTTGGTGCCCATGAACAGGATGTTGTCCAGGTCCAGGGGGTTGCTGGTGTCGGCGTCCTGCTGGCGGGGGAATTTCTCCACCGGCATGGATTCGCCGGTCATGGCCGCCTGGCTGACGAACAAGTCCTTGGCGCTGAGCACCCGGCAGTCGGCGGGAATCATGTCGCCGGCCGAGAGCACGATCAGGTCGCCGGGCACCAGTTGCTTGATCGGCAACTCGATGCGCTGAGCGCCCTTGACCTCGGCGGCGGCCCCCAGCAGGCGGCCGAGCATCGGCGCGGCCTGGGGCGCCGACCCTGGGCGCATGACCGTGGCGGTGTTGCTGACCATGGCTTTGAGGGCATCGGCGGCCTTGTTCGACTTGGCCTCCTGCCAGAAGCGCAGCAGGGTCGAGAGCACCACCATGGAGAAGATCACCGTGGCCGCCTTCATGTCTTCGGTCAGCCAGGAAATCACCGCCAGCAGGGTCAGCAGCAGGTTGAAGGGGTTCTTGTAGCAGTGCCACAGGTGGGTCCACCAGGGCAGCGCCTGCTCGTGCTCGACCTCGTTGAGGCCGTGACGCTCACGCAGGGCATCGGCCTCCTCGGTGCTCAGGC
>NZ_VYKE01000181.1:0-9159 GCF_032424515.1 Pseudomonas sp. JV245A | reverse complement strand
GGCGGCGCGTTTTTCCAGGAAGTGCATGCCGGTCATGGCCAGCACGGTCAGGCCCAGGTACATGAAGGCCGCGACCATGAAGAAGGTGAAGGGATGCTTGGCGAAGGTCACGGCGTTCTGCGCGTGGCGCATGATTTCTTCAAGGCCGATCACCGACACCAGCGCGGTGTCCTTCATCAGGATCATGAACAGGTTGCCCAGGCCCGGCAGGGCGATGCGCCACATCTGCGGCAGGATCAGGCGGCTGAATATCCGAAACTTGGAAAGGCCCAGCGCGGTGCCGGCCTCGCGGTGGCCCTTGGGGATGGCCAGGATCGCGCCACGAAACACTTCAGTGGCATAGGCGCCAAAGCACAGCCCGAGGGCGATCACCCCGGCGAGAAACGGACTGAGGGCCAGATCGGGGTTGCCGAAATGCTCGCCCAGCGCGCTCATCATGTTCACCGTGCCGTAGTAGATCAGCAGCACCCACAGCAGTTCCGGGACGCCGCGCACGATGGTCGAATAGGTTTCGCCAAGCCAGCGCAGTGGCTTGTACGGGGAAGTCTTGGCCAAGGCGCCGAGCAGGCCGAGCACCAGTCCCAGGCATAACGCCGAGAGGGCCAGCTTGACGGTCATCAGCGCGCCGGCGGCGAGCGCCGGGCCGAATCCGTAGAGATCGATATTCATGGGGTCTGGATGGCTTTGCTAAGGACCGGCGCCCAGGGGGCGAGCGCCGGTCAGGCAAGTCAGTATCAATAGATGCTGAACGGGAAGTACTTGTCGTTGATCTTCTTGTAAGTGCCGTCGGCCACGATTTCTTTCAGGGCGGCGTTCAGCTTCTCGCGCAGTGGATCTTTCTTGCGCACGGCAATGCCGATCTTGTCGCTTTCCACCATAGGCTCGCCCTTGAACTCATAAGGCTTGCCCGCGTCGCTCTTGAGCCATTCGTAGTTGACGTACTTGTCGGCCAGGATCGCGTCCAGGCGGCCGGACGTCAGGTCCAGGTAGGCGTTTTCCTGGGTGTCGTAGAGCTTGATGGTGATGTCGTCGCCCAGGTTGTCTTCCAGCCAGGTGCCGGCCAGGGTCGCCCGTTGCGCGCCGATGATCTTGCCCTTGAGCGAGGCCTTGTCGGTCTTGAACTCGGTTTTGTCTTTAGGGGCGATGAACTGCAGCTTGTTGGAGTAGTACGGGTCGGTGAAGTCCACCGCCTGCTTGCGCTCATCGGTGATCGACAGCGAGGAGATCAGGAAGTCGAACTTCTTCGCGTTCAGGGCCGGAATGATGCCGTCCCAGTCGGAGGTGACCACGGTGCACTCGACTTTCATCTTGGCGCACAGGGCGTCGCCGATGTCCTTGTCGAAGCCCACGACCTGGCCGCTGGCGTCCTTGTTGTTGAACGGTGGGTAGGCTGCTTCGATGCCCATCTTCAGGGTCTCGGCGGCAGCGCTGGCGCTGAAGGCCAGGGTGACGGCAGCGGCCAGGAGGATTTTCTTATAGCTCTGCATGCGTGTAGCTCCGTTAGCGGTTGCTGGACATGAATTGTTTGCAGCGTGCCGAAAGCGGGTTCTCGAAGACCTGCTGTGGCGATCCTTGCTCTTCTACCAGACCCTGGTGCAGAAACACCACTTCGCTGGAGACCTGACGGGCAAAGCTCATTTCGTGGGTGACCAGCAGCATGGTGCGGCCTTCTTCGGCGAGGGCGCGGATCACGTTGAGGACTTCCTGGACCATTTCCGGGTCCAGGGCCGAGGTCGGCTCGTCGAACAGGATGACTTTGGGTTGCATCGCCAGGGTTCGGGCGATGGCGGCGCGCTGCTGCTGGCCGCCGGACAGCTGTGCCGGGTAGGCGTGGCGCTTGTCGGCGATGCCGACCTTGGCCAGCAGCGCCTCGGCCACTTCGATGGCCTCGGCCTTGCTCTGGCCCAGCACCCGGCGTGGCGCCTCGATGATGTTGTCGAGCACGCTCATGTGCGGCCAGAGATTGAAATTCTGGAAGACGAACCCGATTTCGCTGCGCAGGCGGTTGATCTGCTTGCCGTCGGCGGCTACCAGCTCGCCGTTTTTCGCGGCCTTGAGCTTGAGCTCTTCGCCGGCCACCAGGATCTGGCCCTGGTGCGGGTTTTCCAGCAGGTTGATGCAACGCAGGAAAGTGGACTTGCCGGAGCCGGAGGAACCCAGGATCGATATCACGTCACCGTCGCGTGCGGTCAGCGAGATACCCTTGAGTACCTCCTGAGTGCCGTAGCGTTTGTGCAAGTTGCGGATTTCAAGCGCGGGCGTGGCCTCAGCCATGTGCGGTCCTCATTGAGTTCATTGTGCTCCTGCTGTTGGGCGGCCTTCCTGGCGAGGCGCCAAGCTAGCATAGGGTTCCAAGCGCAGCCAACAGCGCTACCGGAGGTAAACAGACGGTGTGTGGCAGGTTGTCGCATCAGCACAGAAGACTGTCGCCCCATCAACAACCGAACGCCTGTTTGAACCCTGGATCCGCCTGAAATCCGGTAGGTGTCGCGTAAAAAAAGGCGCGATGGTGCCAGCTTTGGCCGGGTGTTGGAAGGGTTAACGGGCCAAAGGTCATGGATCTGCACTCTAATCGCTCATCGGCTGCTTTTCGGGTGTGTTTTTGGTGCGTCATTTCGTCCTGCAAGTGAGTCGGCCGGTAACGAAATGGCGAAATGCCATTGTTCTCAATGACTTGGGATTTCCATCGGTCGGCTCGCCAACCCTTGTTGCCCGGGGTTCTGTAACATTTTGGCGCAATTCTTGCGTGCGATATAAAGAACGCCCTGTTGGATTCTTTTTACGAGAACGAATGCAGACCGGGTGGAGTTACTCTTTTTTCGTTGCAAAGGTGCTTTTCATGAGCGGTACGCAACTCTCCAATGACCTCGAACAGGGGCTCAAACCGCGGCATGTGACCATGCTGTCGATTGCCGGCGTGATCGGCGCAGGCCTCTTCGTCGGCTCCGGCCACGCCATTGCCGAAGCCGGCCCCGCCGTGCTGCTGGCCTATGCCGCCGCCGGCACCCTGGTGGTGCTGGTGATGCGCATGCTGGCGGAAATGGCCGTGGCTTCGCCGGACACCGGATCGTTCTCCACCTACGCGGACCGCGCCATCGGCCACTGGGCCGGTTTCACCATCGGTTGGCTGTACTGGTGGTTCTGGGTGCTGGTGATTCCCCTGGAAGCCAACGCTGCCGCGACCATCCTGCATGCCTGGTTCCCCAACGTGGCGATCTGGGTCTTCACTCTGGTGATCACCCTGCTGCTGACCGCCACCAACCTGTTCAGCGTGAAGAACTACGGTGAGTTCGAGTTCTGGTTCGCCCTGATCAAGGTGGTAGCCATCATCGGCTTCGTGATCCTCGGCCTCGCCGCCATCTGCGGCCTGCTCCCCAACAGCCAGGTCAGCGGCGTATCGCATCTGGTGGACACCCAGGGCTTCATGCCCAACGGCATGGGCGCGGTACTGGCCGCCATGCTGACCACCATGTTCTCCTTCATGGGCACCGAGATCGTCACCATCGCCGCGGCGGAATCCCACAACCCGGGCAAGCAGATCTCCAAGGCCACCAATTCGGTGATCTGGCGGATCGGCCTGTTCTACCTGGTATCGATCTTTATCGTTGTGGCCCTGGTGCCGTGGAACGACCCGAGCCTGGCCCAGGTCGGCTCCTACCAGACCGTGCTCGACCGCATGGGCATCCCCAATGCCAAGCTGATCGTTGACCTGGTGGTGCTGGTGGCCGTGACCAGTTGCCTGAACTCGGCGCTCTACACTGCCTCGCGCATGCTGTTCTCCCTGGGCAAGCGTGGCGATGCCCCGGCCGCCGCCAAGCGCACCAACGCCAGCGGCACGCCTTACTGGGCGGTGATCCTGTCCACCGCTGCGGCCTTCCTCGCGGTGTTCGCCAACTATGTCGCTCCGGCGGCGGTGTTCGAATTCCTCCTGGCCAGCTCCGGCGCCATCGCCTTGCTGGTGTACCTGGTGATTGCCGTCTCGCAACTGCGCATGCGCCACAAGCGCATGGCTGCCGGCGAGAAGATCGCCTTCCGCATGTGGCTGTTCCCGGGCCTGACTTACGCTGTGATCGTGTTCATCGTCGCGGTGCTGGGCATCATGCTGTTCCAGGAAGAGCACCGGGTGGAGATCCTCGCCACTGGCCTGCTGAGTGTCATCGTCATCGCTGCCGGCCTGATGGTGGCCCGTCGGCGCAAGGCCGAGCGCAATGGTGCCCTGGCACTGAACTGACGGTTTGCTCCGCTCTTTATGAAAAGGCCGCGCTCAGAAATGACCGCGGCCTTTTTCATGTCCGGATGCAACTTGGGGGGGGCTGCTGGTGGCGGGCAGAGGCTCGCTCGTGGCCTGGCGACGGGGCGCTTTACCCACCCGGGGCGCCTGCTGATAATCCGCCACTCGGTTAGCTTGGGATGTAGCGATGAAAGACCTGGATATGGATGATGCCGAGTGGGAACTGCTCGACCTCGAATGGCATCAAGGGTTCGCCTTCGTGGAAGGGGCCCTGTTGGTGGAGGAGCGAGCCCGGGACGTGTACCTCATGCTGCAGCGTGAAGGGCGGACCCCGGCTGAGCAGGCTTGCCAGGCCGCGACCGAGCAATTCCCGGCTTCCCCCCTGGTAGAGGGCGAGCCGCTCTGGCGACATCGTGTTCATCGGCACCTGCTGCGTGATGCGCGGGCCGATTATTATGCGTTGCCCCGTTACTTCGCGCGTTATGGCTACCACCCGTTGCAAGCCTTGCCGGTGCGTGTGTGTCGGGGCTTGCAGAGCCTGGGCCATGACCATTGGCGTGATCAGTGCCGTGCCTACTTCTGTCATGACTACGGGCAGGAGGTGATCGACGGCGCGCAGCCTGAGCGCCTGGCGCTTGTGCACCCGGTGCCAGAAAACTGGCCTGCGGGGTCGGTGCTGTTCAGTGACGGGGACAAGGTCTTCCTCGGCGCCCGAGCGATCGCCAGCGCGGAGCAGCAGGTACGCGGTACCAACCATCCGGCTTATCAAGTGATCAGCGGCCAAGTCTGCCGGGGCGGCGTTGTGCTGCATCAGAAGGACGGTTCGCCGTTGCCGATTGCCAATCCGGATGGCTTCCAGATGCTGGCCTGGCGCTGGGGTACGGATGGGCATTCGGTGATCGTCCAGGCGCAGCAGGGCTCGAGCATCGCCTATGAGTATTTCTACCGCATCGACAACGTCGATCTGGCGACTTTCAGCGTGCTCAACGAGCGCTACGCCAAGGACGCACGGCGGGCTTATTACCTGACCGGAAAAACCCTGCGCTATGTCGGTGACTTCCGCCTGCTGAACCGTGTTCAGTCGGTGTTCGATGCCGGTGGCCGGATCTTGAGCCAGAGTGAAGCGGCGGACCCGTACTTTGCCGTGGATGATCAGTTCGTCTACCGCAATGGCACCCGCCTGCGTGGTGCCGATGGCCCGAGTTTCCGTCACCTGGGATTCGACTACTACGCTGACCGGCATCGCGTCTACCGGCGCAGCAAGCCGCTGGACGTGGATGTAGAGAGTTTTGTAGTGGCCCAGCTGGAGCGTGGCGAAGGCAACTATTCGCCGTTGCTGGTGGGTGACAGGCACGGCCCGCTCGGTTCGGATGGGGTGATCGATGACACCATGCTGCAAGAGTGGTCGGCGTACTTCGAGGCGCATCCGCAGTTGCAAGATTATTGGTGGCATCGCTTGCAGGCACCATCGGCGTCAACAGCCCAGGCCTTGCGTTCCATCGGCTCCGGGTTCGAGCTGGGGAGCCAGGTGCACTTCCATGGCCGCCCCATCAATGGTCTGGATGCCGGCAGTTTCAAGCTGCTGGACACACACCTGTGTGGCGACGCCAATGGCTTGTACCTGATCCCCTTTCATCGCGCCGAGACCCGGGTGCCGGAGCGATTCTCTTCGGCCTGCGCCGATCATTACCGTGCCCTGGGCGGCCCGTACCTGACAGATGGCCAGAGGGTTTTTTGCCACAGTGTCTTTTATCAGGTGCCCGAGCCTATGGCCAAAGCGGATCTGGCCAGCTTCGAGTCATGCGGGCATGGCTGGGCCCGGGACAAGGGGGCGGTGTATTACTACGGCGCAAGAAAGAAGCCCCTCGACCCGGCGCACACTCGCGTCATGGGCAGCTACGCCTTCACCGCGACACTGATGTTTGCTGCCGGCAAACCGCTGGAGGTGGAATTCAGCCCGGAGGAAGTGATGGTTCCTCATCCGGACTTTCTGCAATTGGGCACGCGCAAGCTGTTCTGTGGCCGGCGGCCGGTGAGTGCCAAGCGCATCGACCTGGCCAGCCTGGAGTTTGTCGCGGACCGCTATGCTCGCGACAAACAGCGTTTCTACCAGTACGACGGCTACGCGACACTCAGCGAAATCAGCGCCGAGCAGTACCACCAGGCACTGAAGAAGGCCCCGGCAGGGGACGCCGGCTCTGAGAGTTTGGCGTTCTGAAAGGCAAAAAAGGCTGCCGTCAGCATTGACGGTGGCCTTTTTGCTGGATTTGTGACTTGTTACATGGCGTTTCATGGACAGCCCGCTGGCGAAATAGTAGCCTGCGCGCTCTTCGATAAGAGCTCTTGCGTGCCAGCGTGAGAGGAGCTATGGAATAGCGCTGTATTGCAAGGGATTGAATGCTTGTCGGGGCCCTGAATCCGCCTTCTGCCTCTGTCCCTTGTTCCCTGCGTAGCCGCCATGGTTCCTGAGTGTCAGCGCCTGCCTGACAGTCCCGGCTCGAAGAACGAGCATTCAGGGTTCAATGGTGATCGCCCGGCCATTGGTCCCTTAAAGAAAGGGCGGCAAGGAGACGCGCATGGCGTTCACTAAAATCATCTTCAAAAACCCGAACACCGGAGCCATCAAGGAAGCGCCAGTTGGTTTCTCCTGGACCGTGTTCTTCTTCGGCTTCATCCCGGCACTGTTCCGCGCCGACTGGAAATGGGCTGCCATCATGTTCCTGCTGGCCATGTTCACCTTCGGCCTGAGCAACCTGGTGTTCATGTTCATCTACAACAAGCTGTATGTACGCGACCTGATCGGTGCAGGCTTCAAGGCCCAGTCCATCGCCAGCGGCGACCTGAACTTCGCCAGCTCGCGCATCGGCATGGAAATCCCTCGGCTGGAAGCTGCCTGAGCATCACGCCAGGCTGTTTAGCTGAAACGGAAAAGGGCGCATTCATTGCTGAATGCGCCCTTTTTTCATGCCCGGAAGAAACTCAGCCTTCGGCGCTGAACAGTGCCTGGGATGCGGCCATGTAGTCGGCCTGGAAGGCCTCGGACTCGATCCAGGCCAGGGCCGTGGCCTCGTCGGCCTCGGTGGACCAGTTACGGTATTCGATCAGCGCCGCAAGGATGAAGTCCGTGGCGCCCTGTTCGCCCTCCTGCTCATAGACCAGTTCCAGCAGCGGGTCCGAGAGGAAGACCGTGCACAGCGCCTGCTGGCTGGTTTTCTCGGCGTCGCGCATCTTCACGAACAGCTCGGTCAGGTCCACCGATTCGAAGTCGATGCGGCTGTCGTTGGGGTCCAGTTCCAGCTCCGAGGTCGGTGCAGTGCGCTTGGCGCGGTTCTGCTTGGCCTTGGCCTTTGCCCGGGCGGCACGTTTGTGTTGTTTGTCGATCGATGCCATGGGCGTCTTACCTTGTTGCGCAAAGGGGCGGCGCTCGCGGATTCGGGGCGAACGGCCGGTCAGGCGGGAAAGGATGCCAGCAAATCGCTGCGCTGGCACCCGCCAAGGCCTCAAGGCGGGTACCGACGATCCTGCATGGGCCGAGGTCCATTGCGGCGCAGCACCTGTGCCAAAGGTTTTTTGCAGCCTTTTCCCACTGCCTGGGAATCTGATTTCATTTGCCGGGAAACTCCATGCACCATGGCTGCAAGAGGCCGCTATGCACTACCACACGCCCACTGACCGTCTGCTGCAAATACTCGTGGCCCTGGGGCAATCCCCGGAGGCCATGTCTGCCAAGGAGCTGTCGCTGAACCTGCAGCAGCCCCTGAGCAGCACCTATCGCCACCTCAAGACCCTGCTGCGCTGGGGGCTGGCCCAGGACAATGGCCAGGGCCGTTACCTGCCAGGGCCCGCTTGCCTGCAACTGGCGAAGAAGTTCGACCGCGAAGGCCTGCTGGTGACCCTGGCCAAGCCGGAGCTCAACCGTCTGGCCGAACTCAGCCAGGAAAGCGTCGCGCTGATGGTGCCAAGCAACGGGCAGGCGATCTGCATCGAGCTGGTGGACAGCCCGCAGCCCTTGCGCTGCTGCTACCAGAAAGGCCTGGCGCAGCCGCTGCTGCTGGGCGCCTCGGCCAAGGTGTTGCTGGCCTACATGGAGCCTGAGCTGTGCTTGTCGATCCTGCGCCAGCAGGGCGTCGAGGAGGCGGATTTCGCCGCGCACCTGGACAGCTACGGGGCCATTCGCGCCGCCGGGCATGCGGTGAGCCTGAGCGAGATCGATCTGGGCATCTGGGGTGTCAGCGCGCCCTTGCTGGACAGCCGTGACCGCTTGCAAGGCGCCATCAGCCTCATGGCCCCGGCGTTCCGCGCCGAACAGCGCAGTGAGCGGCTGATCCGCTGGACCCGCGAAGCGGCCCAGCGCCTGAGCGCCCGACTGGATTGAATTGACTGGAGCAAGACCATGATCAGCACCGCCCCCATGCACCTGTGGCAGGGTCGTATCGACCTGGCCGAAGGCCTTGCCGCCCGGCGCTGGCACCAGTGGGTGCAGCCCTGGGCCGAACAGCAGCCGGCGGGTATCGCCTTGCTCGGGCTGGCCTGTGACGAGGGGGTCAAGCGCAACCAGGGGCGCACCGGTGCCAGCCAGGGCCCGGCAGCCTTGCGCGCGGCCCTGGCCAACCTGGCCTGGCACGGCACCGGCCCGCTGTACGACGCAGGGGACGTGACCTGCACCGACCACCACCTGGAAAGCGCCCAGCAGCGCTACGCCGAGCGCCTCGGCCTGTTGCTCGAACAGGGGCACCTGGCCCTGGGGCTGGGCGGTGGTCATGAAATCGCCTTTGCCAGCTTCAGTGGCCTGGCCGATCACCTGCGCCGCCAACAGCCCTGCCCGCGCATAGGCATTCTCAATTTCGATGCCCACTTCGATCTGCGCCATGCGCCGCAAAGCAGTTCGGGCACGCCGTTCCGGCAGATCGCCGAGTACTGCCGGCAGG
>NZ_VYKE01000180.1:0-9165 GCF_032424515.1 Pseudomonas sp. JV245A | reverse complement strand
CCAGCGTCCGGTGATCCCGCCGATTGCCCCGGCCAATGACCGGCTGACGCAGATCCACTCCGCCGAGTACCGCAACCCGCAGCAACTGCCCGAGGGCGCGGTGCTGGTGGTGGGCGCGGGGTCGTCCGGGGTGCAGATCGCCGATGAGCTGCAGCGTGCGGGGCGCCGGGTCTACCTGTCGGTGGGGGCCCACGACCGGCCACCGCGCTCCTATCGCAACCGGGATTTCTGCTGGTGGCTCGGGGTGCTGGGAGAGTGGGACGCCGAGATCGCCAAGCCGGGGCGCGAGCACGTGACCATTGCCGTCAGCGGCGCCCGCGGCGGCCAGACCATCGACTTCCGCGCCCTGGCGCACCAGGGCATCACCCTGGTGGGGCTGACCAAGGCCTTTGCCGGCGAGCACGTGACCTTCCAGGCCGACCTGCTGGACAACCTGGCCCGGGGCGACGAGAACTACCTGGCATTGCTGGACGCGGCGGATGCCTACATCGCCCGCAACGGCCTCGACCTGCCCCTGGAGCCCGAAGCCCGCCGGCGCCTGCCGGACCCGGACTGCGTCAAGCAGCCGATCCTCGAACTCGACCTGCAACAGGCCCGCATCACCTCGATCATCTGGGCCACCGGCTACGCCGTGGACTTTTCCTGGCTGCAGGTCGACACCTTCAGCGAACAGGGCAAGCCCCTGCACCAGCGCGGCGTGTCCCGCGAGCCGGGGGTCTACTTCCTCGGCCTGCCCTGGCTGTCGCGCCGTGGCTCGTCGTTTATCTGGGGGGTGTGGCACGACGCCAAGCATGTCGCCGACCACATCGCCACCCAGCGCAAGTACCAGGCCTACAGCGACGCCCGGCAGCCGACGGCTACCGCCGAAGCACTGGCCCTCAACCTCAGCCCCGTGGGAGCCCACTGATGCCTACTCATACTCGCATCCGCATGTTCAACACCAAGGACACCTACCCCAACCAGTCCCTGGACAACGACCTGTGCCAGGCCGTGCGCGCCGGCAACACGGTGTATGTGCGCGGCCAGGTCGGCACCGACTTCGACGGCCGGCTGGTCGGCCTCGGCGACCCGCGGGCCCAGGCCGAGCAGGCGATGAAAAATGTCAAGCAACTGCTGGAAGAGGCCGGCAGCGATCTGAGCCACATCGTCAAGACCACCACCTACCTCACCGACCCGCGCTACCGCGAGCCGGTGTACCAGGAGGTGGGCAAGTGGCTCAAGGGGGTGTTCCCGATCTCCACCGGGCTGGTGGTCTCGGCCCTCGGCCAGCCGCAGTGGCTGATGGAGATCGACGTGATCGCGGTGATCCCCGAGTGAGGGGGTTGCCGAAGTTTCCGGCGGCCTTGTGCCGCGCTTGCCACAAGGCCCTGTGGGCCAGGGAGTTTGCATGACTTTTTCCATCGTTGGACGCTGCGCCGAAACCGGCCAGCTGGGCATCGCCATCAGTTCTTCCAGCATCGCCGTGGGCGCGCGCTGCCCCTGGGTGCGGGCCGGAGTGGGCGCGGTGGCGACCCAGAACGTCACCTTGCCGGCCCTGGGCCCGCAGATCCTCGACCTGCTGGAGGGCCAGAAGCTCGACCCGGCCAGCGCCCTGGACCGGGCCCTGGGCAGCAACGGCTGGAGCCAGTATCGCCAGGTCACGGTGATCGACAGCCAGGGCCGCACCGCGTTGTTCAGCGGCCAGGAAGCCCTGGGCCAGCACAACGCTGTGGCGGGGGAGCAGTGCGTGGCGGCCGGCAACCTGCTGGCAGGCCCGCAGGTGATCGAGGCCATGGTCCAGGCCTTTGAAAACACCCCGGGCATGCTGGTGGAGCGCCTGCTGGCGGCGATGCAGGCAGCGATGGCGGCGGGGGGCGAGGCGGGGCCGGTGCATTCGGCGGCGCTGAGCGTGGTGGACGACCTGACCTGGCCCATCGTCGACTTGCGGGTGGACTGGGCCGACGCCGACCCCATCGGCCAGCTCGCCGGCCTGTGGCAGGCCTACCGGCCGCAGATGCAGGACTACCTGACCCGCGCCCTGGACCCGACGGCGGCGCCCAGCTACGGAGTGCCGGGCAATGAGTGAACAATCGAGCCGCGAGTTGTTGGCGCGGCTGGTGGGCTTTGCCACGGTCAGCCGCGACTCCAACCTGGAGCTGATCGGCTTCATCCGCGATTACCTGGCCAGCCATGGCGTGCACAGCGAGCTGATCTACAACCCGGAGCGGACCAAGGCCAACCTGTTTGCCAGCATCGGCCCCGAGGATCGTGGCGGTGTGGTGCTGTCCGGCCACACCGACGTGGTGCCAGTGGACGGCCAGGCCTGGAGTGTCGAGCCCTTTGTCCTCAGCGAGCGCGAAGGGCGCCTGTACGGCCGCGGTACCGCCGACATGAAAGGTTTCATCGCCTCGGTGCTGGCTGCGGTGCCGGGCCTGACCCGGCGCCGCTTGCGGCTGCCGGTGCACCTGGCCTTTTCCTATGACGAGGAGGTGGGGTGCCTGGGGGTGCGGCCGATGCTTGAACGAATGCAGCAGCGGCCGCACAAACCGCTGCTGTGCCTGATCGGCGAGCCCACCGAGCTGCGCCCGGTGCTCGGCCACAAGGGCAAGCTGGCCATGCGCTGCCAGGTGCGCGGCGCGGCCTGCCATTCCGCCTATGCGCCCTATGGGGTCAATGCCATCGAGTACGCGGCGCGGCTGATTGGCAAGCTGGGGGAGATCGGCAGCCGCTTGGCGCAACCCGAGCACCACGACCCACGTTTCGATCCGCCGTTCTCCACGGTGCAGACCGGCACCATCCAGGGCGGCCGGGCCCTGAACATTGTGCCGGCCGAGTGCCAGTTCGATTTCGAGGTGCGCACCCTGCCGGGCTATGACGCCCAGGCAGTGGTGGACCAGTTGCAAGGCTATGCCCGGGAACAGCTGCTGCCGCAGATGCAGGCGGTGCAGGCCGACACCGGGATCGCCCTGCAACCTCTGAGTGCCTACCCGGGGTTGGCCACCGCTGCCGACAGCGAGGCCGCCGAACTGCTGGCGCTGCTCAGCGGCTCGCGGGAGTTCGGCACCGTGGCCTTCGGCACCGAGGGCGGGCTGTTCCACCAGGCCGGGATTCCCACGGTGGTCTGCGGCCCGGGCAGCATGGACCAGGGCCACAAGCCCGACGAGTTCATCTGCCTTGAGCAACTGCACGCCTGCGACGCCCTGTTGCTGCGCCTGGGCGACTGGCTGGAGCACCCGGCCTGAACCGGATGTGCTCAACCCAGGCTCCCTCGCCGTGAGACAGTGCCCATTCGCCGCCATCCGGACCTCCGGATGGCGGCGTTTTGCGTGGGGCGCCAGGCCGTCTGGTTGCAGAGCTTTTTCATGGGACTCGAACATATTTTTAGTATTTTTCCTCTGGCCCGCTGTGACGCACCATCGCTCTGGACCCAATAACCAGCAGGCCGTCGCAACGGCCGATGAGGGAATGCAGCGTGTTCGATCTCGGTTACTGGCAGCAGCGGGCTGCCCGACAAACATTCATTGACCAGGCGCTGATCGGCGGCCAGCGGTTGTCCGCCGAATCCGGCGCTACCTTCGATGCCATCAACCCGGCCACCCGCCAGGTGCTGGCCCGGGTCAGCGCCTGTGGCGCAGCCGAGGTGGACCTGGCGGTGGCCGCCGCGCGCCGGGCCTTCGAGCACGGGCCCTGGGCGCGCATGGCCCCGGTGGAGCGCAAGAAGGTCCTGCTGCGCCTGGCCGAACTGATGCTGGCCCACCGCGAGGAACTGGCCCTGCTGGACAGCCTGAACATGGGCAAGCCGGTGATGGACGCCTGGAACATCGACGTGCCCGGCGCGGCCAATGTCTTCGCCTGGTACGCCGAAAGCATCGACAAGCTCTACGATCAGGTGGCCCCCGGCGCCCGCAACAGCCACGCCAGCATCAGCCGCGTGCCCCTGGGGGTGATCGGCGCGGTGGTGCCCTGGAACTTTCCCCTGGACATGGCCGCCTGGAAGCTGGCGCCGGCCCTGGCGGTGGGCAACTCGGTGGTGCTCAAGCCCGCCGAGCAGTCGCCGTTCTCGGCGCTGCGCCTGGCCGAACTGGCCCTGGAGGCCGGTTTGCCGGAAGGCGTGCTCAACGTGGTGCCGGGCCTGGGCAGCGAAGCCGGACGGGCCCTGGGCCTGCACCCGGATGTGGATTGCCTGGTGTTCACCGGCTCCACCGAGGTGGGCAAGTTCTTCATGCAGTATTCGGCGCAGTCCAACCTCAAGCAGGTCTGGCTCGAATGCGGGGGCAAGAGCCCGAATCTGGTGTTCGACGACTGCCAGGACCTGGACCTGGCCGCAGAGAAGGCCGCCTTCGGCATCTTCTTCAACCAGGGCGAGGTGTGTTCCGCCAACTCGCGGCTGCTGGTGCAGCGCAGCATCCATGAACAGTTCGTGGAACGCCTCAAGGCCAAGGCCCGGGACTGGCGGCCGGGCAACCCGCTGGACCCGGCCAGCCGTGCCGGGGCCATGGTCGACGCGCGCCAGACCGCCAGCGTCATGGGGCATATCGCGGCGGCCCTGGAGCAGGGTGCGCAGCTGGCCTGTGGCGGCCGGCAACTGAGCATCGATGGCAGCGACAACTACATCGAGCCGACCGTCCTCACCGGCGTGGGCCCGGCGATGGCCATCGCCCGGGAAGAAGTGTTCGGCCCGGTGCTGGCGGTGACGCCGTTCGACGACGAGGAACAGGCCATTACGCTGGCCAATGACAGCGTCTACGGCCTGGCCGCCTCGCTGTGGAGCGACGACCTCAACCGCGCCCACCGGGTCGCCGGGCGCTTGCGGGCCGGCACGGTGTCGGTCAATACCGTGGATGCCCTGGACGTCACCGTGCCGTTTGGCGGTGGCCGGCAGTCGGGGTTCGGTCGCGACCTGTCGCTGCATGCCTTCGACAAGTACACCCAACTGAAAACCACCTGGTTCCAGCTGCGCTGAGCGCTGTGAACCCTCTGCGGCGCCGGGCTGGCGCCGCTGCACCTGCCGCCCCGGCGGCAGGCCCACAACAACAATAAGAACGGAGTGCGTGCCATGACTGCAAATCTCTCGACGGGGGCCTTGAGCCCCACCAACAAGGGCGGCCTGCGCCGGGTCCTGGGCCTGGGTTCACTGGTCTCGGTGGCTGTCGGCCTGGTGGTGTCCCAGGGGGTGATGGTGCTGATGCTGCAAGGGGCAGGGATGGCCGGGCTGGGCTTCTTCATCCCGCTGCTGCTGGCCTACCTGCTGGCCCTGACCTATGCCCTGTCGTTTTCCGAACTGGCGCTGATGGTGCCCCGGGCCGGCAGCCTGAGCAGCTACACCGAGGTGGCCATCGGGCATTTCCCGGCGATCCTCGCGACCTTCTCCGGCTACATGGTGGTGGCGATGTTCGCCCTGTCCGCGGAGCTGCTGCTTCTGGACCTGATCATCGGCAAGGTCTACCCCGGCGCGTTGCCGCCGATGCTGGTGGCCTATGGGGTACTCGGGGTGTTCACCTTGCTCAACCTGTTGGGCATCGACGTCTTCGCCAAGCTGCAGACGGTGCTTGCGGTGGTGATGGTGGTGATCCTGCTGACCCTGGGCCTGGGCGCCGTGAGCAGTGCCCAGGCCGACCTGCAACTGCCCCTGGACCAGGGCTGGAACCCCTTGCAAGTCGGCGCCCTGGCGCTGGCGGCCATGGCCATCTGGGGCTTTGTCGGTGCCGAGTTCGTCTGCCCGCTGGTGGAGGAAACCCGCAACCCGGAGCGCAATATCCCGCGTTCGATGATCATCGGCCTGAGCGTGATCTTCCTGGTGATTACCCTCTATTGCCTGGGTGCCTTGCTCTGTGTGCCGCGGGCGCAACTGGCCAGCGATCCGCTGCCGCATTTCCTGTTCGCCACCACGGTGTTCGGCGAGGCCGGCAAGCTGTTCCTGGTGGGGGCGGTGATCACTGCCACCTGCAGCACGGTCAACTCGTCCCTGGCGGCGCTGCCGCGGATGCTCTACGGCATGGCCCAGAACGGCCAGGCCTTTCCCCAGTTCAAGCGCTTGAGCCCCCGTGGCCGTACGCCCTGGGTGGCGGTGCTGTTCGTGGCGGCGCTGACCGGGCTGCCGATCCTGCTGCTGGGCCAGGACCCGGATTCCATCAGCCTGCTGCTGTTGGCCGCCGCCCTGGCGTGGCTGCTGGCCTATATCGTCGTGCACATCGACGTGATCGCCCTGCGCCGCCGCTACCCCGATGCGCCACGGCCGTTCCGCTCGCCGTTCTACCCCTGGCCCCAGGTGCTGGGTATCGTCGGCATGCTGTTTGCGATCTACCACGTTTCCCCATCCCCCGAGATGACCGCGCGGATCTTCGGCAGTGCCGGCGTGGTGCTGGGGGTGATTTCGCTGATCGCCGTGGTCTGGATCAAGCTGGTGATGCGCAAGCCGCTGTTCGTTCCCGAACCGCTGCTGCCCGGCGAACCGACCCTGGCAACCCAACCTTCCCTTGAACCCGCCTACCGTGCAGGAGAATGACCATGAGCACCTCCAACCAACAGCCGCAGCCGGCCGCGCCCCGCAGTACCCAGGATTACCAGGCCGCCGACGCCGCGCACCATATCCATGCCTTCCTCGACCAGAAGGCGCTGAACGCCGAGGGCCCGCGGGTGATCGTCCGTGGTGAGGGCCTGCACCTGTGGGACAACGACGGCAAGCGCTACCTGGACGGCATGTCCGGCCTGTGGTGCACCAACCTGGGCTATGGCCGCAAGGACCTGGCCGCTGCCGCCAGCGCCCAGCTGGAGCAATTGCCGTACTACAACATGTTCTTCCACACCACCCACCCGGCGGTGGTGGAGCTGTCCGAGTTGCTGTTCAGCCTGCTGCCCGGGCACTACAGCCACGCCATCTACACCAACTCCGGTTCCGAGGCCAACGAGGTGCTGATCCGCAGCGTGCGCCGCTACTGGCAGATCCTCGGCCAGCCGCAGAAGAAGGTGATGATCGGCCGCTGGAATGGCTACCACGGCTCGACCCTGGCGGCCACGGCCCTGGGCGGAATGAAGTTCATGCATGACATGGGCGGGTTGATCCCGGACGTGGCGCATATCGACGAGCCTTACTGGTTCGCCCACGAAGGCAACCTGACACCCGCCGAGTTCGGCTTGCGCTGCGCCCGCCAGCTGGAGGAGAAGATCCTCGAATTGGGGGCCGAGAACGTCGCCGGTTTCATCGCCGAGCCGTTCCAGGGCGCGGGCGGCATGATCTTCCCGCCGGAAAGCTACTGGCCGCAAATCCAGCGCATCTGCCGCCAGTACGACGTGCTGCTGTGCGCCGACGAAGTGATCGGTGGTTTCGGCCGCACCGGCGAATGGTTCGCCCACCAGCATTTCGGTTTCGAGCCCGACACCCTGTCCATCGCCAAGGGCCTGACCTCCGGCTACATCCCCATGGGCGGGCTGGTGCTGAGCAAGCGCATTGCCCAGGTACTGGTGGAGCAGGGCGGGGTGTTCGCCCACGGCCTGACCTATTCCGGGCACCCGGTGGCAGCGGCCGTGGCCATTGCCAACCTCAAGGCCCTGCGCGATGAAGGGGTGGTGAGCCAGGTCAAGAACGATACCGGCCCCTACCTGCAGCAGTGCCTGCGGGAAGTGTTCGGCAACCACCCGCTGATCGGCGAGATCCAGGGCACCGGGCTGGTGGCGGCGTTGCAGTTCGCCGAGGACAAGGCCAGCCGCAAGCGTTTCGCCAACGAGAACGACATCGCCTGGCGCTGCCGCACCCTGGGCTTCGAAGAGGGGGTGATCATTCGCTCGACCTTCGGGCGGATGATCATGGCCCCGGCCCTGGTGGCCAGCCGTGGCGACATTGACGAACTGGTGGACAAGACCCGCCGCGCAGTGGAACGCACCGCCGGGGAAATCGAGGCCGGTACCCTGCCGAGCAGCTAAGCGCGACACAGACCCGTCCCCCTTGAGTGGCATCACCCGCCGCAGCCTGGCTGCGGCGGCTTTTTTTTACCTGTCACTCGGCAGGGGAAGCATTTCCTTCTGCATGCCCCGGTGATGGGGCGTTAGCCTGTGGTCAGCCTCTAGAACTTCCCGTTCAAACCGATGCGCAGGCTGTCGTTGCGTTCATCCGAACCCAGCGCGGTCTTATAGGAGAAGCCCATTTGCCAGGCACGCCCGAGGTTGAAGTCAACACCCATGTCCAGGCTGGCGAAGTCGCGGTCCAGGGCATCGGGCTTGAGCCGGTAGAGAAGGCCTTCATCGCCCTGGTCGGTATAGCGCATCTTGTAGTCGCTGCTGCTACTGAAGTTGTGACCCCAGGCCAGGCCGACCTTGGGGGTGACCACGCCGACCCGGGTCATCAGGTCGTAACCGGTGCGCAGGCCCAGGTAGGAAGTGAAGTTCTGCTGGTTTTGCTCGTCATAGGAAAGCCCGTAGATGCCTCCGCCTTTTTCACTGAAGGCGTCCAGGCGTGTGACGCTGGCGTTCAAGCGGCTGTAGGGGGTCAGCGACAGTGGCCCCTGGCGGTACTCGTAGCTGGCGGTCAGCGAGGCGAACAACTGGTCGGCATCGCGCGAGCCTCGGGCATAGTCGTCGTTGCTGCCCGTGATGTAGCGACGCGAGTCGAAGCTGATGCGGTTGTAGCCCAGCAGGCCGTCGACAAACACCTGGGGCGCCAGGTTCAGGCTCAGGTAGGTGGCGATGCCGATGGCGTCCGCATCGCTGCGGGTCTTGTTGCTGCCGATCTCGCTGCGGTCGTTGCCGTAGCCGATCCCGACCCCGGCGATCAGCGTGGGCGACAGCCGATAGTCGACGCCGGCGCTCAGGCCCAGGGTGGTGAAACTGTTGCCCTGGGCGCCACGGGCGTGGGTCGAGCCGGTGTTGACGAAACCGTCGCTCCAGAACGCCAGGTCATCCTGCTTGCAGTTGTCCTGCGCGGCAGCGGCGGCCTCGCGTTTTTCCTGCTCGGTCTGGTTGGCCGAATCTCCCAGTTGTTCCTTGATCACCTTGGCGACCTCGCCCAGCGGTACGTTGCTGCCGTCCTTGCGCAAACTGGCGTTGAACGAATTGCGGTCGCAGCGCATCTGGTGCAACTGCTCCATACGCTGGTTGAAGTTGTCCATCTGGGTACTGGCAAAGCGTTCCGCGGCGCGGGTCTGGGCGTTGAGCAGGCCGATGACCTCGGCGTCCCTGGTCGGGTCCGCACGG
>NZ_VYKE01000018.1:0-76152 GCF_032424515.1 Pseudomonas sp. JV245A | reverse complement strand
CCGTGCGCGATTCAACTTGCCCCACCCAAAGCCGACAAAGTGTCAAACTCAAGGCTTTACGCCAGCTACTCGCGGAGATAACGGATATGTCCCTACGCACCCTGCTCACGACGCTGCTGCTGACCTTCAGCTGTTCGGTCATGGCCGCCACCGAGATCGTGCCCCTCAACAACCGCACCAGTGCCGACCTGCTGCCGGTGGCGCAGAACTTCCTCGGCAAGGACGGCAAGGTCAGCGCCTATGGCAACCAGCTGATCGTCAACGCCGAGCCGGGCAAGATCGCCGAACTGCGAGCCTTTATCGCCCAACTGGACACCGCGGCCAAACGCCTGCTGATCACCGTCGACACCAACGAAAACAACCTGCAGGACAACCAGGGCTATTCGGTCAACGGCGTACCGCAGACGCGGATCATCAACCGCAGCACCGAGAGCCGCGACGGCGGTATCCAGCAGATCCAGGCCAGCGAAGGCGTGCCAGCGCTGATCCAGGTCGGCCAGAGCGTGCCGTTGACCACCACCCAGACCGACCCCTACGGGCGCCTGCAGAACCAGACCCAGTACCGCAACGTCACCCAGGGCTTCTATGTCACCGCCAGCGTTACCGGTGAAACCGTGCACCTGAGCATCAGCACCAACCGTGACCGCATGAGCCAGGAGCGTCCCGATGTAGTGAACGTGCAAAGCACCGACACAACTGTCAGTGGGCGCCTGGGCGAATGGATCACCCTGGCCGGAGTCAATCGCCAGACCCAGGCCGATAAACAGGGCCCGGGCCGCAGCTACTCGACTCAAGGCCGGGACGACATGACCTTGCGGGTCAAGGTCGATGCCTTGGACTAAAGCACCAAAAACTGACTGATTAGTCGTATTAGACCAAAGATGTAGTGCCGCAAAAAAAGCACTACAAAACATTTGACGAGCCAAAAAACCGCGGGCATGATGGCCTCGCTCCCGCTAATCAGGGGCCCTGGCAAGGGCCTTCGGATCGCCGCTCTAACCTACCCACCTGAGCCGATTCGTGTCTGTACCGCCCACAAGGTGTGTTTGACGAGATTGCGACTGGAACGAAGTTGTCCCGAGGGACGGAAGCGTAATTAGGTAGATCGGCAACACACTGATGGAACGCACCAAGGCCCACGACGCCGGCATGCGCCCCGCAGCTCGCCTTCACCTGCTCACTTTCCCCTCGAGCCCATCGTTCACCCGTCGCCATCCCCGCCAGACCCGACTTGACCGCCATAAGCTTCCTGGTCAGCGAGCAGCCTTTTACGCAGTGTTATGAAGCGTGATCGGCGGAGCCGGAACTCTCCAACCAAGAACGACTTTTTACACAAGACGCGACGAGGTTTATCTCCATGGCACTGACACGCGAACAGCAAATTGCAGCCCTTGAAAAAGACTGGGCTGAAAACCCGCGCTGGAAAGGCGTGACTCGCACCTACTCCGCTGCCGACGTGGTCCGTCTGCGTGGCTCGGTTCAACCCGAGCACACCCTGGCACGCATGGGCGCCGAGAAGCTCTGGAACCTGGTCACCCAAGGTGCCAAGCCGTCCTTCCGTCCTGATAAAGATTTCGTCAACTGCATGGGCGCCCTGACCGGCGGCCAGGCTGTACAACAGGTTAAAGCCGGTATCCAGGCGATCTACCTGTCGGGTTGGCAAGTGGCTGCGGACAACAACTCCGCCGAATCCATGTACCCCGACCAGTCGCTGTACCCGGTGGACTCGGTTCCAACCGTAGTCAAGCGCATCAACAACTCGTTCCGTCGCGCCGACCAGATCCAGTGGAAAGCCGGCAAGAACCCGGGCGACGACGGCTACATCGACTACTTCGCACCGATCGTGGCCGACGCTGAAGCCGGTTTCGGCGGCGTACTGAACGCCTACGAGCTGATGAAGAGCATGATCGAAGCAGGCGCCGCCGGCGTTCACTTCGAAGACCAGCTGGCTTCTGTGAAGAAGTGCGGCCACATGGGCGGCAAGGTACTGGTTCCAACCCAGGAAGCCGTACAGAAGCTGACCGCTGCCCGTCTGGCGGCCGACGTTGCCGGTGTACCGACCATCATCCTGGCCCGTACCGACGCCAACGCTGCCGACCTGTTGACTTCCGACTGCGACCCGTACGACCAGCCATTCGTGACTGGCACCCGCACCCAGGAAGGCTTCTACAAAGTGAAAGCTGGCCTGGACCAGGCAATCGCCCGCGGCCTGGCTTACGCTCCGTACGCCGACCTGATCTGGTGCGAAACCGCCAAGCCAGACCTGGACGAAGCCCGTCGCTTCGCCGAGGCGATCAAGAAGGAATACCCGGACCAGATCCTGTCGTACAACTGCTCGCCTTCCTTCAACTGGAAGAAGAACCTGGACGACGCGACCATCGCCAAGTTCCAGCGCGAACTGTCCGCCATGGGCTACAAGCACCAGTTCATCACCCTGGCCGGCATCCACAACATGTGGCACAGCATGTTCAACCTGGCGCACGACTACGCCCGCAACGACATGACCGCCTACGTGAAACTGCAAGAGCAAGAGTTCGCTGACGCCGCCAAGGGCTACACCTTCGTGGCTCACCAGCAGGAAGTGGGCACCGGCTACTTCGACGACATGACCACCGTGATCCAGGGTGGCTCGTCCTCGGTAACCGCGCTGACCGGCTCCACCGAAGAAGAACAGTTCCACTGATTTAGGCCTCACGGCTTGATCGAGCGGCCAATGCAGACCCGGTAAAAACAACTGCATTGCTGTACAGCTGACGCCCCGACTGGTTCGGGGCGTTTTTTTTGCCCACCCCTCCTGTAGGAGCCGGCTTGCCGGCAAACCTCTACCCTGCGCGCCCTCCTCAAAAGCCTCGCCATGCCCGCCCCTGCAAAAAAGCTGGCCAAACATTGATCCAGGGCGGTGTTAGCAAGGGCGAAAGAGGTTAAAAGGTGCGCCCCTGCTACTTGCAGTAACAGGGATATAACAAGCAACTTTCCCACTCCCCGAAGGAAAGCAGATTAAAACAGCCTCTAAACAATATTGATTATCATTTAGCAGTTGTAACTTTCGTTACAGCAGCTACAAAACATAATTAACAAAACCTCCCCTAATGCCCGCAGGCCGCGGCTTACGGGGCTACCGGGGTGAGCTATGTCCTTATTACGATAAACAATTTCGCTTTAGAAATTTTACTTGCCCGGTGTTTAGCCATAAAATCAGCGCGATTGATTGCGCTGCGACATATCGTCACTGCTTTATTTCTTTATCAAGCTCAGAGACTCTTGCTCTCTGTTAAGGATTACCAGCATGCCCGAAGCGACAGGACTCATGGCCCACAACTGGGGCTTTGCCATTTTCCTTCTGGGCGTTGTCGGCCTTTGCGCCTTCATGCTCGGCGTCTCCAGCCTCCTCGGGTCAAAAGCCTGGGGCCGCAGCAAAAACGAACCGTTCGAGTCCGGCATGCTACCTACCGGTGGCGCCCGCTTGCGGCTCTCAGCCAAATTCTATCTGGTCGCGATGCTCTTCGTGATCTTCGATATCGAAGCCCTCTTTCTCTTTGCCTGGTCTGTGTCCGTCCGCGAAAGCGGCTGGACCGGATTCGTCGAAGCTCTCGTTTTCATAGCAATTCTGTTGGCAGGTCTTGTCTACCTTTGGCGGGTGGGGGCTCTTGACTGGGCTCCGGAAGGTCGTCGTAAGCGGCAGGCGAAGCTAAAACAATGAGGCTTTGGCGATGCAATACAATCTCACCCGGATCGACCCCGATGCTCCTAACGATCAGTATCCGATCGGCGAACGGGAAACCGTTTCCGATCCGTTAGAGGATCAGGTCCACAAAAACATCTTCATGGGCAAGCTCGAAGACGTGCTGAGCGGCGCGGTCAACTGGGGGCGTAAGAACTCCCTGTGGCCGTACAACTTCGGCCTGTCCTGCTGCTACGTGGAAATGACCACCGCCTTCACGGCGCCCCACGACATCGCGCGCTTTGGCGCCGAGGTTATCCGGGCATCGCCGCGTCAGGCGGACTTCATGGTTATCGCCGGGACCTGCTTCATCAAGATGGCGCCGATCATCCAGCGTCTCTATGAGCAAATGCTCGAGCCGAAATGGGTTATCTCCATGGGTTCGTGCGCCAACTCCGGCGGCATGTACGACATCTACTCGGTAGTCCAGGGGGTGGACAAGTTCCTGCCCGTGGACGTCTACGTACCTGGCTGCCCGCCCCGCCCCGAAGCGTTCCTGCAAGGCCTGATGCTCTTGCAGGAATCCATTGGCCAGGAGCGTCGCCCACTTTCCTGGGTCGTCGGCGACCAAGGCGTGTATCGCGCCGAGATGCCGTCGCAAAAGGAACAGCGCCGCGAACAGCGTATACAGGTCACCAACCTGCGCAGCCCTGACGAAGTCTGATCCAGTTCTGTTCTTACAAAGAAACGAACCTGGCTTCACTCTTTACGTTGACCGAAAGCGATAAAAAACCATGACTACAGGCAGTGCTCTGTACATCCCGCCTTATAAGGCTGACGACCAGGATGTGGTCGTCGAACTCAATAACCGTTTTGGCCCTGAGGCGTTCACCGCCCAAGCCACCCGCACCGGCATGCCGGTGCTGTGGGTTACCCGCTCCAAGCTCGTTGAAGTCCTGACCTTCCTGCGCAACCTGCCCAAGCCGTACGTCATGCTCTATGACCTGCACGGCGTGGACGAGCGCCTGCGCACCAAGCGCCAGGGCCTGCCGGGTGCCGATTTCAGCGTGTTCTACCACTTGTTGTCGATCGAACGTAACAGCGACGTGATGATCAAGGTGGCCTTGTCCGAAGGCGACCTCAGCCTGCCCACCGTGACCGGTATCTGGCCTAACGCCAACTGGTACGAGCGTGAAGTCTGGGACATGTTCGGCATCGACTTTGCCGGCCACCCTCACCTCTCGCGGATCATGATGCCGCCGACCTGGGAAGGTCACCCGCTACGCAAGGACTTCCCGGCCCGCGCCACCGAGTTCGACCCGTTCAGCCTGAACCTGGCCAAGCAGCAGCTGGAAGAAGAAGCCGCGCGCTTCCGTCCGGAAGACTGGGGCATGAAGCGTTCCGGTGCCAACGAGGACTACATGTTCCTCAACCTGGGCCCGAACCACCCTTCGGCCCACGGTGCCTTCCGCATCATCCTGCAGCTGGACGGCGAAGAGATCGTCGACTGCGTACCGGACATCGGCTACCACCACCGTGGTGCCGAGAAGATGGCCGAGCGTCAGTCCTGGCACAGCTTCATCCCTTACACCGACCGTATCGACTACCTCGGCGGGGTGATGAACAACCTGCCCTACGTGCTTTCGGTCGAGAAACTGGCCGGCATCAAGGTGCCGGAGAAGGTCGACGTCATCCGCATCATGATGGCCGAGTTCTTCCGGATCACCAGCCACCTGCTGTTCCTGGGTACCTACATCCAGGACGTCGGCGCCATGACCCCGGTGTTCTTCACCTTTACCGACCGTCAGCGCGCCTACACCGTGATCGAAGCCATCACCGGTTTCCGCCTGCACCCGGCCTGGTACCGCATCGGTGGCGTCGCCCACGACCTGCCGCGTGGCTGGGAAAAGCTAGTCAAGGACTTCGTCGAATGGCTGCCCAAGCGCCTCGACGAATACACCAAGGCTGCCCTGCAGAACAGCATCCTCAAGGGTCGGACCATCGGCGTTGCCGCCTACAACACCAAGGAAGCCCTGGAGTGGGGCGTCACCGGTGCCGGCCTGCGCTCCACCGGTTGCGATTTCGACCTGCGCAAGGCCCGTCCGTACTCCGGCTACGAGAACTTCGAGTTCGAAGTCCCGCTGGCCGCCAACGGTGACGCCTATGACCGCTGCATGGTTCGCGTCGAGGAAATGCGCCAGAGCATCAAGATCATCGACCAGTGCCTGCGCAACATGCCGGAAGGCCCGTACAAGGCGGATCACCCGCTGACCACGCCGCCACCCAAAGAGCGCACCCTGCAGCACATCGAAACCTTGATCACGCACTTCCTGCAAGTTTCGTGGGGTCCGGTGATGCCGGCCAACGAATCCTTCCAGATGATCGAAGCGACCAAGGGCATCAACAGTTATTACCTGACGAGCGATGGCGGCACCATGAGCTACCGCACCCGGATCCGTACCCCAAGCTTCGCCCACCTGCAGCAGATCCCTTCGGTGATCCGCGGCAGCATGGTCGCGGACTTGATCGCGTACCTGGGTAGTATCGACTTCGTTATGGCCGACGTGGACCGCTAAGCATGAACAGCACGCTTATCCAGACAGACCGTTTCGCCCTGAGCGAAACCGAGCGCTCGGCCATCGAGCACGAGATGCATCACTACGAAGACCCGCGCGCGGCGTCCATCGAAGCCCTGAAGATCGTCCAGAAGGAACGTGGCTGGGTGCCTGACGGCGCGGTCTACGCCATCGGCGAGATCCTTGGCATTCCTGCCAGCGACGTTGAAGGCGTGGCGACGTTCTACAGCCAGATCTTCCGCCAGCCAGTGGGCCGCCACATCATTCGCGTCTGCGACAGCATGGTCTGCTACATCGGCGGCCACGAGTCCGTGGTCAGCCAGATCCAGAGCGAGCTGGGCATCGGCCTCGGCCAGACCACCGCCGACGGCCGCTTCACCCTGCTGCCGGTGTGCTGCCTGGGCAACTGCGACAAGGCACCGGCGCTGATGATCGACGACGACACTTTCGGCGACGTGCAGCCTGCTGGCGTGGCCAAACTGTTGGAGGGCTACGTATGACCCTGACCTCTTTCGGTCCTGCGAACCGCATTGCGCGCACCGCAGAAACCCATCCCCTGACCTGGCGCCTGCGCGACGACGGCGAGCCGGTCTGGTTCGACGAGTACCAGGCCAAGAACGGTTACGCGGCGGCCCGCAAGGCCTTCGCCGACCTGTCCCAGGACGACATCGTGCAGACCGTCAAGGATGCCGGCCTCAAGGGTCGCGGCGGTGCGGGCTTCCCCACCGGTGTGAAGTGGGGCCTGATGCCCAAAGACGAATCCATGAACATCCGCTACCTGCTGTGCAACGCGGACGAAATGGAGCCCAACACCTGGAAGGACCGCATGCTGATGGAGCAACTGCCCCATCTGCTGATCGAAGGCATGCTGATCAGTGCTCGCGCACTCAAGACCTACCGCGGCTACATCTTCCTGCGGGGCGAGTACACCACCGCCGCCAAGCACCTGCGTCGTGCCGTGGAAGAAGCCAAGGCCGCAGGCCTTCTGGGCAAGAACATCCTGGGCAGCGGCTTCGATTTCGAGCTGTTCGTCCACACCGGCGCCGGGCGCTACATCTGCGGTGAAGAAACCGCACTGATCAACTCCCTGGAAGGCCGTCGCGCCAATCCACGTTCCAAGCCGCCCTTCCCTGCCGCCGTGGGCGTGTGGGGCAAGCCGACCTGCGTGAACAACGTCGAGACCCTGTGCAACGTGCCGGCGATCATCGGCGACGGCGTGGAATGGTACAAATCCCTGGCCCGCGAAGGCAGCGAAGACCACGGCACCAAGCTGATGGGCTTCTCCGGCAAAGTGAAGAACCCCGGCCTGTGGGAGCTACCCTTCGGCGTGACCGCGCGCGAGCTGTTCGAAGACTACGCCGGCGGCATGCGCGACGGCTTCAAGCTCAAGTGCTGGCAGCCAGGCGGCGCCGGTACCGGCTTCCTGTTGCCCGAGCACCTGGACGCCCAGATGTATGCCGGCGGTATCGCCAAAGTGGGCACCCGCATGGGTACCGGCCTGGCCATGGCGGTGGACGACAGCATCAACATGGTGTCCCTGCTGCGCAACATGGAGCAGTTCTTCGCCCGCGAATCCTGCGGCTTCTGCACCCCGTGCCGCGACGGCCTGCCCTGGAGCGTCAAGCTGCTGATGGCCCTGGAAAAAGGCCAGGGCCAGCAAGGGGACATCGAGACCCTGCTGGGCCTGGTGGGTTTCCTCGGCCCAGGCAAGACCTTCTGTGCTCACGCACCGGGTGCCGTGGAGCCTTTGGGCAGCGCCATCAAGTATTTCCGTCCAGAGTTCGAAGCCGGCATCGCGCCCACCAGCGCCGCCGTCCCGCCTCTGGCCCGACCGATCGTAGTCGGCGCGTAACGTTTAAATGAGGGCGCCGGGTCCGTGCCCTGCGCTCGACGTGCGATGACGCCGTGAACGGCTGTGTTGATTCGCACGCATAACAAGATTCCATTAGCCACGCCCGCTGACACCGGGCCAACGAAGAACTTTGAACCATGGCCACTATCCACGTAGACGGCAAAGCGCTCGAAGTCGATGGGGCGGACAACCTGTTACAGGCTTGTCTGTCACTAGGCCTCGACATCCCTTATTTCTGCTGGCACCCCGCTCTCGGTAGCGTCGGTGCCTGTCGCCAGTGCGCGGTCAAGCAGTACACCGACGAGAACGACACCCGTGGTCGTATCGTCATGTCCTGCATGACCCCGGCCACCGACAACACCTGGATCTCCATCGACGATGAAGAATCCAAGGCGTTCCGCGCCAGTGTCGTCGAGTGGCTGATGACCAACCACCCCCACGACTGCCCGGTCTGTGAGGAAGGCGGTCACTGCCACCTGCAGGACATGACGGTGATGACCGGCCACAACGAGCGCCGTTATCGCTTCACCAAGCGTACCCACCAGAACCAGGACCTCGGCCCGTTCATTTCCCACGAGATGAACCGCTGCATCGCCTGCTATCGCTGTGTGCGCTTCTACAAGGACTACGCCGGCGGCACCGACCTGGGCGTCTACGGCGCCCACGACAACGTGTACTTCGGTCGCGTTGAAGACGGCACCCTGGAAAGCGAGTTCTCCGGCAACCTCACCGAGGTCTGCCCGACCGGTGTGTTCACCGACAAGACTCACTCCGAGCGCTACAACCGCAAGTGGGACATGCAGTTCTCGCCGAGCATCTGCCATGGCTGCTCCAGCGGTTGCAACATCTCCCCGGGCGAGCGCTACGGCGAGCTGCGCCGCATCGAGAACCGCTACAACGGTTCGGTGAACCAGTACTTCCTCTGCGACCGTGGCCGCTTCGGCTATGGCTACGTCAACCGCAAGGACCGTCCACGCCAGCCACGCCTGGCCGATGGCACCAAGCTGACCCTGGACCAGGCACTGGATCAGGCCGCAGACCTGCTGCGTGGCCGTAACATCGTCGGTATCGGTTCGCCCCGCGCCAGCCTGGAAAGCAACTACGCGTTGCAGGAACTGGTCGGTGCCGAGCACTTCTACTCCGGTATCGAAGCCTCCGAGCTGGAGCGCATCCGCCTGGTTCTGCAGGTCCTGAACGACAGCCCGCTGCCGGTTCCGAACATGCGCGACATCGAAGACCACGACGCCGTCTTCATTCTCGGTGAAGACCTGACCCAGACCGCCGCACGCATGGCCCTGGCCCTGCGCCAGTCGGTCAAGGGCAAGGCCGAGGAAATGGCCGATGCCATGCGCGTCCAGCCTTGGCTCGACGCTGCGGTGAAAAACATCGGCCAGCACGCGCTGAACCCGCTGTTCATCGCCAGCCTGGCTGAAACCAAGCTCGACGACGTGGCCGAGGAGTGTGTGCACGCCGCTCCAGACGACCTGGCGCGCATCGGTTTTGCCGTGGCCCACGCCATCGACGCCAGCGCCCCTGCCGTGGTAGGCCTGGACAGCGAAGCCCTGGAACTGGCCAAGCGCATCGCCGATGCCCTGCTGGCAGCCAAGCGTCCACTGATCATTTCCGGTACCTCCCTGGGCTCCAAGGCACTGATCGAAGCCGCGGCCAACATCGCCAAGGCCCTGAAGCAACGCGAGAAAGCCGGCTCCATCAGCCTGGTGGTGCCAGAGGCCAACAGCCTCGGCCTGGCCATGCTCGGCGGCGAATCCGTGGACGCCGCCCTGCAGGCGGTGATCGACGGCCGTGCCGACGCCATCGTGGTACTGGAAAACGACCTGTACACCCGCACCGACGCGGCCAAGGTGGATGCAGCGCTGAACGCGGCGAAGGTGGTGATCGTTGCCGATCATCAACAAACCGCTACCGTCGAGCGCGCGCACCTGGTGCTGTCGGCGGCGAGCTTTGCCGAAGGCGACGGTACCCTGGTCAGCCAGGAAGGTCGCGCCCAGCGCTTCTTCCAGGTCTTCGATCCGACCTACCTGGACGCCAGCATCATGGTCCACGAAGGCTGGCGCTGGCTGCACGCCCTGCGCAGCACCCTGCTGAACAAGCCAGTGGACTGGACCCAACTGGACCACGTGACCGCAGCCTGCGCCGCGAGCACGGCGCAACTGGCCAGCATCGTCGATGCCGCACCTTCCGCGGCGTTCCGCATCAAGGGCCTGAAACTGGCGCGCGAACCGCTGCGCTACAGTGGCCGTACCGCCATGCGCGCCAACCAGAGCGTGCACGAGCCACGTACCCCGCAAGATCCGGATACCGCCTTCGCCTACTCCATGGAAGGTTACTCGGGCTCCGTCGAACCGCGCTCGCAAGTGCCGTTCGCCTGGTCTCCGGGCTGGAACTCGCCACAGGCCTGGAACAAGTTCCAGGACGAAGTCGGTGGCCACCTGCGCGCCGGTGACCCGGGCACTCGCCTGATCGAAACCCAGGGCGACCGCCTCAACTGGTTCGCCAGCGTGCCACGGGCCTTCTCCCCGGCCCCCGGCACCTGGCAGGCCGTGCCGTTCTACCACCTGTTCGGCAGCGAGGAAAACTCTTCGAAAGCCGCTCCGGTGCAGGAGCGCATCCCGGCTCCGTACGTTGCTCTGGCCAAATCCGAAGCGGATCGCCTGGGCGTCAACGACGGTGCCCTGCTCGCGGTGAACGTGGCTGGCCAGACCCTGCGTCTGCCGCTGCGCATCAACGAAGAGCTGGGTGCTGGCCTGGTGGGCCTGCCTGCCGGCCTGGCGGGCATTCCTCCGGCAATCGCAGGCATTTCCGTTGATGGTCTGCAGGAGGCGGCACAATGAGTTGGTTTACCCCTGAAGTGATCGACGTGATCCTGACGGTCGTCAAGGCCATCGTCATCCTGCTGGCCGTAGTGATCGCCGGTGCGCTGCTGAGCTTCGTCGAACGTCGCCTGCTGGGCTGGTGGCAGGACCGTTACGGTCCGAACCGTGTTGGCCCGTTCGGCATGTTCCAGATCGCTGCCGACATGCTGAAGATGTTCTTCAAGGAAGACTGGACTCCACCGTTTGCCGACAAGGTGATCTTCACCCTGGCACCGGTGGTGGCCATGTCCGCCCTGTTGATCGCCTTCGCGATCATCCCGATCACCCCGACCTGGGGCGTGGCGGACCTGAACATCGGCCTGCTGTTCTTCTTCGCCATGGCCGGTCTGTCGGTCTACGCGGTACTGTTCGCCGGCTGGTCGAGCAACAACAAGTTCGCCCTGCTCGGCAGCTTGCGTGCCTCGGCGCAGACCGTGTCCTACGAAGTGTTCATGGGCCTGGCCCTGATGGGCATCGTGGTACAGGTCGGCTCGTTCAACATGCGCGACATCGTCGAGTACCAGGCGCAGAACCTGTGGTTCATCATTCCGCAGTTCTTCGGCTTCTGTACCTTCTTCATCGCTGGCGTGGCCGTGACTCACCGTCACCCCTTCGACCAGCCGGAAGCGGAGCAGGAACTGGCCGACGGCTACCACATTGAATACGCCGGTATGAAATGGGGCATGTTCTTCGTCGGTGAATACATCGGCATCATCCTGATCTCGGCGCTGCTGGTCACCCTGTTCTTCGGTGGCTGGCACGGTCCGTTCGGCATCCTGCCGCAACTGTCCTTCGTCTGGTTCGCACTGAAGACCGCGTTCTTCATCATGCTGTTCATCCTGCTGCGCGCTTCCATCCCGCGTCCGCGTTATGACCAGGTGATGGACTTCAGCTGGAAATTCTGCCTGCCACTGACCCTGATCAATTTGCTGATAACCGCTGCGGTTGTGTTGTGGAACACACCTGCGGTTGCGGTTCAGTGAGGATTTGACCCATGTTCAAATATATTGGCGACATCGTTAAGGGTACTGGTACCCAGTTGCGCAGCCTGGTCATGGTCTTCGGCCATGGCTTTCGCAAGCGCGACACCTTGCAATACCCGGAAGAGCCGGTCTACCTGCCTCCACGCTACCGTGGCCGCATCGTCCTGACCCGCGACCCCGATGGCGAAGAGCGTTGCGTAGCCTGCAACCTGTGCGCCGTGGCCTGCCCCGTAGGTTGCATCTCGCTGCAGAAAGCTGAAACCGAAGACGGTCGCTGGTACCCGGACTTCTTCCGCATCAACTTCTCGCGCTGCATTTTCTGTGGCCTCTGCGAGGAAGCCTGCCCGACCACCGCGATCCAGCTGACACCGGATTTCGAGATGGCCGAGTTCAAACGTCAGGACCTGGTTTACGAGAAAGAAGATCTGCTGATCTCCGGTCCCGGAAAGAACCCTGATTACAACTTCTATCGTGTTGCAGGTATGGCCATTGCCGGTAAGCCAAAAGGCTCCGCGCAGAATGAAGCCGAGCCGATCAACGTGAAGAGCTTGCTGCCTTAAGGAAGAAAGATGGAATTCGCTTTCTATTTCGCGTCAGGTGTTGCGGTTGTTTCCACGCTACGTGTGGTCACCAATACCAACCCTGTGCACGCCCTGCTCTACCTGATCATTTCGCTGATCGCCGTGGCCATGACCTTCTTCAGCCTTGGCGCGCCGTTCGCCGGTGCCCTGGAAGTGATCGCCTACGCCGGTGCCATCATGGTGCTGTTCGTGTTCGTGGTGATGATGCTGAACCTCGGCCCGGCCGCGGCTCAGCAAGAGCGCATCTGGCTCACGCCCGGCATCTGGATCGGCCCGGTCATCCTGGCCGCGCTGCTGCTGGCTGAACTGCTGTACGTACTGTTCAGCCATCAGAGCGGTGCCGGTATCGGTCAAACCACCGTCAGCGCCAAGGCCGTGGGCATCAGCCTGTTCGGTCCTTACCTGCTGGTGGTCGAACTCGCCTCGATGCTGCTGCTTGCCGCGGCCGTCACGGCGTTCCACTTGGGCCGCAACGAGGCGAAGGAGTAATACGATGCCTACTATCTCTCTCGGTACTATCCCGATGGAACATGGCCTGGCGGTTGCCGGTATCCTGTTCTGCCTCGGTCTGGTCGGCCTGATGGTCCGCCGTAACATCCTCTTCGTATTGATGAGCCTGGAAGTGATGATGAACGCCTCTGCACTGGCCTTCATCGTTGCGGGCGCCCGCTGGGCGCAACCGGATGGACAAGTGATGTTCATCCTGGTGATCAGCCTGGCAGCCGCCGAGGCCAGTATTGGCCTGGCGATCCTGCTGCAGCTGTACCGCCGCTTCCACACTCTCGATATCGATGCAGCCAGCGAGATGCGCGGATGAACCTTCTCTTTCTGACTTTCGTATTCCCCCTGATCGGTTTCCTGCTGCTGTCGTTCTCCCGTGGACGCCTCTCGGAAAACCTCTCGGCCCTGATCGGCGTCGGCTCCATTGGCCTGTCGGCCATCGTGGCCGCCTACGTGATCTGGCAATTCAACGTCGCGCCGCCCGAGGGTGGCCACTACACCCAGGTGCTGTGGCAGTGGATGTCGGTGGACGGTTTCGCGCCGAACTTCGCCCTGTACCTGGATGGTCTGTCCGTGACCATGCTGGGCGTGGTGGTGGGCGTGGGCTTTTTGATCCACTTGTTCGCGTCCTGGTACATGCGTGGTGAAGCCGGCTACTCGCGTTTCTTCGCCTACACCAACCTGTTTATCGCCAGCATGCTGTTCCTGGTACTGGGCGATAACCTGCTGTTCCTGTACTTCGGCTGGGAAGGCGTGGGCCTGTGCTCCTACCTGTTGATCGGTTTCTACTACAGCAACCGCAACAACGGTAACGCCGCACTCAAGGCCTTCATCGTTACCCGCATCGGCGACGTGTTCATGGCCATCGGCCTGTTCATCCTGTTCCAACAGGTGGGCACGCTGAACGTCCAGGAACTGCTGGTGCTGGCTCCGCAGAAATTCCAGGCCGGTGACTTCTGGATCACCCTGGCAACCCTGATGCTGCTGGGTGGCGCCGTGGGTAAATCTGCCCAGTTGCCACTGCAGACCTGGCTGGCGGACGCGATGGCCGGCCCGACCCCGGTTTCGGCACTGATCCACGCCGCAACCATGGTCACCGCCGGTGTCTACCTGATCGCCCGTACCCACGGCCTGTTCACCCTGGCGCCGGAAATCCTGCACCTGGTGGGCCTGGTCGGCGGCGTGACCCTGGTACTGGCCGGTTTCGCCGCGCTGGTGCAGACCGACATCAAGCGGATCCTCGCCTACTCCACCATGAGCCAGATCGGCTACATGTTCCTGGCCCTGGGCGTTGGCGCCTGGGACGGCGCGATCTTCCACCTGATGACCCACGCCTTCTTCAAGGCCCTGCTGTTCCTTGCTTCCGGTGCGGTGATCGTTGCCTGCCACCACGAGCAGAACATCTTCAAGATGGGCGGCCTGTGGAAGAAACTGCCTCTGGCCTACGCCAGCTTCATCGTCGGCGGCGCGGCCCTGGCGGCCCTGCCTCTGGTGACCGCAGGCTTCTACTCCAAGGACGAGATCCTCTGGGAAGCCTTCGCCAGCGGCAACCATGGCCTGCTGTACGCTGGCCTGGTGGGTGCGTTCATGACCTCGCTGTACACCTTCCGCCTGATCTTCATCACCTTCCACGGTGAAGCCAAGACCGAAGCCCACGCCGGCCACGGGATCTCCCACTGGCTGCCGCTGGTGGTGCTGATCGTGCTGTCCACTGCGATCGGCGCGATGATCACCCCGCCCCTGCATGGCGTGCTGCCGCAAAGCGTCGGCCATGCCGGTGGCGAAGCCAAGCACAGCCTGGAAATCGCCTCGGGTGCCATCGCCCTGGCCGGTATCCTGCTGGCCGCCCTGTTGTTCCTTGGCAAGCGTCGCGTTGTGACCGCCATCGCCAACAGCGGCATCGGGCGTCTGCTCTCGGCCTGGTGGTTCGCCGCCTGGGGCTTCGACTGGATCTACGACAAACTGTTCGTCAAGCCATACCTGGCCATCAGCCACGTACTGCGCAAGGACCCGCTCGATCAGACCATCGGTTTGATCCCGCGTATGGCCAAAGGGGGTCACACCTCCCTGAGCCGTACCGAGACCGGTCAACTGCGTTGGTACGCCGCCTCGATGGCAGCCGGTGCCGTGCTGGTCATCGGCGCCATTGTGCTGGTAGCGGTCTGATATGAACCTTGCGAACTTGCGAAAGGAATTGAGCCCGTCATGATTCTGCCTTGGCTAATCCTGATCCCCTTCATCGGCGGCCTGCTGTGCTGGCTGGGTGAGCGCTTCGGCGCCACCCTCCCCCGCTGGATTGCGCTGTTGACCATGACCCTGGAACTCGCCCTCGGCCTCTGGCTGTGGGCCCACGGTAACTATTCATTTGCTCCGGCGCCTGGCGCCGATCCAACTTGGGCCATCGAGTTCAAGCATGTCTGGATCGAGCGCTTCGGCATCAACGTGCACCTGGCGCTGGACGGCCTGTCGCTGTTGATGATCCTGCTGACCGGCCTGCTGGGTATCCTCTCGGTACTCTGCTCCTGGAAAGAGATCCAGCGCCACGTGGGCTTCTTCCACCTGAACCTGATGTGGATCCTGGGCGGTGTGGTCGGCGTGTTCCTGGCGCTGGACCTGTTCATGTTCTTCTTCTTCTGGGAAATGATGCTGGTGCCGATGTACTTCCTCATCGCGCTCTGGGGTCACAGCTCGGCAGACGGCAAGAAAACCCGGATCTACGCAGCGACCAAGTTCTTCATCTTCACTCAGGCTTCCGGCCTGATCATGCTGGTGGCGATCCTGGGCCTGGTGCTGGTGAACTTCAACAACACCGGGGTCATCACCTTCGATTACGCCCAGTTGCTGAAGACCAAGATGTCCACCGCCACCGAGTACATCCTGATGCTCGGCTTCTTCATCGCCTTCGCGGTGAAGCTGCCCGTGGTGCCATTCCACTCCTGGCTGCCTGACGCTCACGCCCAGGCACCGACCGCCGGTTCCGTGGACCTGGCGGGCATCCTGCTGAAGACGGCGGCCTACGGCCTGCTGCGTTTCGCCCTGCCACTGTTCCCCAACGCCTCGGCAGAGTTCGCACCGATCGCCATGACCCTGGGTCTGGTCGGGATCTTCTACGGTGCCTTCCTGGCCTTCGCCCAGACCGACATCAAGCGCCTGATCGCCTTCTCCAGCGTTTCCCACATGGGCTTCGTGCTGATCGGGATCTACTCCGGCAGCCAGCAGGCCCTGCAGGGCGCGGTGATCCAGATGCTGGCCCACGGTGTTTCGGCAGCCGCGCTGTTTATCCTCAGCGGCCAGCTGTACGAGCGCACCCATACCCGCGACATGCGTGAAATGGGCGGCCTGTGGTCGCGTATCGCCTACCTGCCGGCCATCAGCCTGTTCTTCGCAGCCGCCTCCCTGGGCCTGCCGGGCACCGGCAACTTCGTCGGCGAGTTCCTGATCCTGATCGGCACCTTCGTCAGCGCTCCATGGATCACCGCGATCGCGACTTCGGGCCTGGTGTTCGGCTCGGTCTACTCGCTGATCATGATCCACCGTGCCTACTTCGGCCCGTCCAAGTCGGACGCGGTGCTGCACGGCATGGATGCTCGCGAACTGATCATGGTGCTGGGGCTGGCGGTCCTGCTGATCTACATCGGCGTGTACCCGCAACCGTTCCTCGATACCTCTGCCGCCACCATGCATGGCGTGCAGCAATGGCTCAGCACCGCCTTCACTCAACTCGCTTCGGCCCGGTAAGAGCGCTATGGACTTTACGATTCAACACTTTATAGCCCTGGCGCCGCTGCTGATCACCAGCGCCACCCTTGTGGTGGTGATGCTGGCGATCGCCTGGCGGCGCAACCACGCCCAGACCTTCCTGCTGTCGGTGGCCGGTCTGAACCTGGCATTGCTGTCGATCTTCCCGGTGCTGAAAGTGGCACCGCTGGCAGTGACCCCGCTGTTGCAGATCGACCAGTTCGCCTGCCTCTACATGGCCCTGATCCTGGTGGCCACCCTGGCCTGCGTCACCCTGGCCCACGCCTACCTGGGCGATGGCAGTAGCGGTTACCCGGGCAACCGTGAAGAGCTGTACCTGCTGATCCTGCTGGCCGCCGCTGGTGGCCTGGTATTGGTCAGCGCGCAGAACCTGGCCGGCCTGTTCATCGGCCTGGAACTGCTCTCGGTACCGGTCTACGGCCTGGTGGCCTATGCCTTCTTCAACAAGCGCTCCCTGGAGGCCGGCATCAAGTACATGGTGCTGTCGGCCGCCGGTTCGGGCTTCCTGTTGTTCGGCATGGCCCTGCTCTACGCAGAAGCCGGCAGCCTCAGCTTCAGCGGTATCGGCCAGGCCCTGGCCGCCACTGGGCTGCCAAGCCCGCTGGCGCAACTGGGCCTGGGCATGATGCTGATCGGCCTGGCCTTCAAACTGTCGCTGGTGCCTTTCCACCTGTGGACTCCGGACGTCTACGAAGGCGCCCCGGCCCCGGTCGCCGCCTTCCTGGCCACCGCCAGCAAGGTGGCGGTGTTCGCGGTGCTGGTGCGTCTGTTCCAGCTCTCGCCAGTGGCCAGCAGCGGTGTCCTGAGCAACGTGCTGACCGTGATCGCCATCGCCTCGATCCTGGTGGGCAACCTGTTGGCGCTGACCCAGAGCAACCTCAAGCGTCTGCTGGGTTACTCCTCCATCGCCCACTTCGGTTACCTGCTGATCGCCCTGGTGGCGAGCAAGGGCCTGGCCATGGAAGCCATCGGCGTGTACCTGGTCACCTACGTGATCACCAGCCTGGGCGCCTTCGGCGTGATCACCCTGATGTCCTCGCCGTACAAGGGCCGTGACGCCGACGCACTGTACGAGTACCGCGGCCTGTTCTGGCGCCGTCCGTACCTGACGGCCGTCCTCACCGTGATGATGCTGTCCCTGGCCGGTATCCCGCTGACCGCAGGCTTCATCGGCAAGTTCTACATCATCGCTACCGGTGTCGAAGCGCACCAATGGTGGCTGGTCGGTTCCCTGGTCATGGGCAGCGCCATCGGCGTCTTCTACTACCTGCGAGTGATGGTCACCCTGTACCTGATCGAGCCGAACCTGCGTCGCGTCGATGCCCAACTGCACTGGGAACAGAAAGCCGGTGGCGTCATGCTGCTGGCCATCGCGCTCCTGGCGTTCTTCCTCGGCGTATACCCACAGCCGCTGCTGACCCTGGTCCAGCATTCGGGCCTGGCAGGTTGATCGCTTAAGCTTCAGCGCAACACACAGAACGGCACCTTCGGGTGCCGTTTTGCATTTCAGGGCCCTGCCCTCCCCTCTTCCCGGCGAAACTCGGAATCGCCCTTCCTGTCACGTCGGCCCGGTCCGACATTCAGCCCACTGCCGCAGGCATAGACTGTTGCCAGATCAAACGCGGCGCTCAGCGGGCCTTGACCAAAGCTGCAGCGTCATCCAGCCTATACGTAGGAAGCGTATGAAATGAATGCTCTGTTTATTGAACTACCGGCATTTGCGCGATACCGAAAAGGCTTCCTTGACGACGAGTTGTTCTGCGAACTGCAGATCGAGTTGCTGCGTCACCCGCACGCGGGTGTTCTGATTCAGGGCACTGGCGGCTTGCGCAAGATGCGTTTCATCGATGAGCGACGCAACAAGGGCAGGCGTGGCGGGCTGAGGGTGATTTATTACTGGTGGTCCGGAGGAGCACAGTTCTGGCTCTTCACCCTGTTCGACAAGGAGCAGATGGACGACCTGCTACCGCAGCAGCGACAACAGCTCAAACAACTGCTGGAACGTGAAATCGAGGCCAGAAGACATGACCAAACGTGACATCTTTTCCGAACTGGTTGAAGGCATCGACGCCCTCACCCAGGAACGCCAGGGCAAGATCACCCTGCGCAGCCATAAAGTGAAACTCGACAAGCTGCCCCCCATCACCGCCGCCGAGGTGATGAACATCCGCCAGCAACTCAACCTCTCGCGCTCGGTATTCGCCATGTACCTGCGCACCAACACCCGCACCCTGGAGAACTGGGAACAGGGCCGCGCCATACCTAACGCCCAGGCCACGACCTTGATACGCCTGGTGGAACGCTACCCCGATACAGTGGAGCGCCTCGCCTCGCTGGCCTGATCCGGCACTGTTCGAAGGGCAACAAAAAACCCGCACCAGGCGGGTTTCTTGTTGCAGCGAACGCAGGCTCAGTCAGCCAGGCGCCAGGTCGTACCGCCCTTGCCGTCTTCCAGGATCACGCCCATGGCGGTGATCTGGTCGCGGATCCGATCGGACTCTGCCCAATCCTTGTTGGCACGGGCCGCCAGGCGGGCCTGGATCAGCGCCTCGACCTGTGCCCCATCGACCCGACCTTCGGCACCGGCCTGCAGGAAGTCGTCGGCCTCCAGTTGCAGCACGCCCAGCACACTGGCCAGTTCCTTCAAGCGGGCTGCAAGACCCGCCGCCGCATCGATATCGCTCTCACGCAGGCGGTTGATCTCGCGCACCATCTCGAACAGCACGGCACAGGCTTCCGGAGTACCGAAGTCGTCGTTCATCACCTGGGTGAAACGCTCGACGAAGGCTTCGCCACCGGCCGGCGCCACTTTCGGCAGGCCCTTGAGCGCATGGTAGAAACGCTCCAGCGCGCCCTTGGCGTCCTTGAGGTTGTCTTCCGAGTAGTTGATGGCGCTGCGGTAGTGGCTGGCCACCAGCAGGTAACGCACCACTTCCGGATGGTACTTGTCGAGCACGTCACGAATGGTGAAGAAGTTGTTCAAGGACTTGGACATCTTCTCGCCATTGATGCGGATCATGCCGCAGTGCATCCAGGCGTTGGCGTAGGTCTTGCCGGTAGCCGCCTCGCTCTGGGCGATCTCGTTCTCGTGGTGCGGGAACTCCAAGTCGCTGCCGCCGCCATGAATGTCGAAGGTCTCGCCCAGGCAGCAGGTGGACATCACCGAGCACTCGATGTGCCAGCCCGGACGACCGTCACCCCAAGGCGATGGCCAGCTTGGCTCGCCCGGCTTGGTGCCTTTCCACAGAACGAAGTCCAGTGGGTCCTGCTTCGACTCGTCGACTTCGATCCGCGCGCCGATGCGCAGGTCTTCGATCTTCTTGCGCGACAGCTTGCCGTAGCCCATGAACTTGCCGACGCGGTAGTACACGTCGCCATTGCCCGGGGCATAAGCGTAACCCTTGTCGATCAGGGTCTGGATCATCTTCAGCATGCCCGGAATATGATCCGTGGCACGCGGCTCCATGTCCGGCTTGAGGATGTTGAGGCGTGCTTCATCCTCGTGCATCGCCGTGATCATGCGTTCGGTCAGGACATTGAACGGCTCACCGTTCTCCTTGGCCCGGTTGATGATCTTGTCTTCGATGTCGGTGATGTTGCGCACATACGTCAGGTCATACCCGCTGAAACGCAGCCAGCGGGTAATCAGGTCGAAGGCCACCATGCTGCGGCCATGGCCCAGGTGGCAGTAGTCGTACACGGTCATGCCGCACACGTACATGCGCACCTTGTTGCCATCCAGAGGCTTGAAGACTTCTTTGCTCTTGGTGAGCGTGTTGTAGATCGTTAGCACGTTAGTTCCTTGACTGAATCACTGACCCCAGGAGTCGCGCAGGGTCACGGTACGGTTGAATACCGGAGCACCTGGTTTCGAGTCCTTGATATCCGCGCAGAAGTAGCCTTCGCGCTCGAACTGGAAACGGTCTTCCGGCTGTGCGTTGCCCAGCGAGGGTTCAGCACGACAACCAGTGAGCACTTGCAGGGAGTCAGGGTTGATGTTGTCCAGGAAACTCGCGCTGTCTTCGGCCTTCTCCGGGTTCGGAGAGCGGAACAGACGATCGTACAGACGCACTTCGCACTCGACGCTAGCCGCAGCCGGCACCCAGTGGACCACGCCCTTGACCTTGCGGCCTTCAGGGTTCTTGCCCAGGGTGTCCGGATCGTAGGAGCAACGCAGCTCGACGATATTGCCCTCAGCATCCTTGATCGCTTCGTCGGCACGGATCACGTAGCTGCCGCGCAGGCGCACTTCGCCGTTCGGCTCCAGGCGCTTGTAGCCTTTTGGCGGCTCTTCCATGAAATCGTCACGGTCGATGTAGATTTCACGGGCGAACGGCAGCTTGCGCACGCCGAGTTCTTCTTTTTGCGGATGACGTGGCAGTTCGAGGTTCTCGACCTGGTCTTCCGGGTAGTTGGTGATCACGACTTTCAACGGACGCAGCACGCACATGGCGCGCGGGGCATTCGCGTCGAGGTCCTGGCGGATGCTGAATTCCAGCATGCCGTAGTCGACCACACCGTCTGAGCGGTTGGTGCCAACCATCTCGCAGAAATTGCGGATCGATGCCGGGGTGTAGCCGCGGCGGCGGAAGCCCGACAGGGTCGACATGCGCGGGTCGTCCCAACCATTCACGTGCTTCTCATCCACCAGTTGCTTGAGCTTGCGCTTGCTGGTGATGGTGTAGTTCAGGTTCAGGCGGCTGAACTCGTACTGGCGCGGGTTGGCCGGCACTGGCAGGTGCTCGAGGAACCATTCGTACAGCGGACGGTGGCTTTCGAACTCCAGGGTGCAGATCGAGTGGGTGATGCCTTCAATGGCATCCGACTGACCGTGGGTGAAGTCGTAGTTGGGGTAGATGCACCACTTGTCACCGGTCTGGTGGTGATGGGCGTGGCGAATGCGATACATGATCGGGTCGCGCAGGTTCATGTTCGGCGAGGCCATGTCGATCTTGGCCCGCAGCACCCGTGCACCGTCTGGGAATTCGCCGGCACGCATGCGGGCGAACCAGTCCAGGTTCTCTTCAACCGAACGTTCGCGGAACGGGCTGTTCTTGCCTGGCTCGGTGAGGCTGCCGCGGTATTCCTTGGCCTGGTCAGGGGTCAGGTCGCAGACATAGGCCTTGCCTGCCTTGATCAGCTCCACGGCCCAGTCGTGCAACTGGTCGAAGTACTGCGAGGCATAACGCACTTCGCCGGACCACTCAAAACCCAGCCACTTGACGTCGCTTTCAATGGCGTCGATGTATTCCTGGTCTTCCTTGGCCGGGTTGGTGTCGTCGAAACGCAGGTGCGTGACACCACCGAACTCCTGGGCCAGACCGAAGTTCACGCAGATCGACTTGGCATGACCGATGTGCAGGTAACCGTTGGGCTCCGGAGGGAAGCGGGTCACGATCTGTGTGTGCTTACCCGAGTCCAGGTCCGCCTGGATGATCGGGCGCAGGAAGTTGACCGGTACGGCCGGTCCAGTCTTGGAATTCGAGGTAGGGTCGACAGTGGGCTTGCTCATAGGATCCTTGAACGTACAAGTGCGCGGCCAGGTGCGGCCTGATAAATCAAAACGGATATCATAGCCGATGCTGTCAAGTGCCTGACAGAGCGCAGCTTTAAAACTGCGGCTATTAATGGCACCCAAGTGAAAAAACAGCCTCGAAATTCGTGGCGGTCACGCTAAACTGCGCTCCTTGGCTGCTGGATGGCCAAATCGGTGCGGACCCCATGCGTGCCCCGCCACCCAGGATTTTCTTGAAAACGCTTCTCCTTATAAAGAGTACCGACCATGACCCAAGTCAAACTGACCACCAACCACGGCGAGATCGTGCTGGAACTGAACGCCGAGAAAGCCCCGTTGACCGTGGCCAACTTCGTCGAATACGTGAAAGCCGGTCACTATGAAAACACCGTTTTTCACCGCGTCATCGGTAACTTCATGATCCAGGGCGGCGGCTTCGAACCTGGCATGAAAGAAAAGAAAGACAAGCGTCCAAGCATCCAGAACGAAGCTGACAACGGCCTTTCCAACGACAAGTACACCGTTGCCATGGCCCGCACCATGGAGCCGCATTCGGCTTCCGCGCAGTTCTTCATCAACGTTGCCGACAACAGCTTCCTCAACCACAGCGGCAAGACCGTGCAGGGCTGGGGCTACGCCGTATTCGGCAAAGTGATCGCCGGCACCGAAGTGGTCGACAAGATCAAGGGCGTGGCCACCACCATGAAGTCCGGCCACCAGGACGTACCCGCAGACGACGTGATCATCGAGAAAGCCGAGATCATTGAGTGATACTGCTGATTTCAGATCTGCATCTGGAAGAGGAGCGCCCGGACATCACCCGGGCGTTTCTGGAATTACTCGGTGGGCGCGCCCGCGCCGCCGAGGCGCTGTACATCCTCGGGGACTTTTTCGAGGTATGGATCGGCGACGATGCCATGACCCCCTACCAGCTTTCCATTTGCCAGGCATTGCGCGAGCTCAGCGACAGCGGCACGCAGATTTTCCTGATGCACGGCAATCGCGACTTCATGCTCGGCAAGGCCTTCTGCAAGGCGGCCGGCGCCACCCTGCTCAAGGATCCCAGCGTCGTCGACTTCTACGGCGAGCCTGTATTGCTGATGCACGGTGACAGCCTGTGCACCCGTGACGAAGCCTACATGCGTATGCGCCGCTACCTGCGCAACCCGCTGAGCCTGTGGATTCTGCGCCACCTGCCCCTGGGCACCCGGCGCAAGCTGGCGCGTAAGCTGCGCAACGAAAGCCGAGCCCAGACCCGCATGAAGGCCAACGACATTGTCGATGTGACCCCGGACCAGGTACCGCAGGTCATGCAGGCACACGGGGTGCGCACCTTGGTTCACGGCCACACCCATCGCCCGGCGATCCACAAGCTGCAGATCGGCGAACAAGCTGCCAAGCGCATTGTGCTGGGGGACTGGGACCGTCAGGGCTGGGCGCTGCAGGTGGATGAGCAGGGTTTCCAACTGGCGGCGTTCGATTTCGTACCGACGCAACTGGCGCTGCCCGGTTCGCCCTGAACGGACGCCCTCGCTGCCGTAGGAGCCAGCTTGCCGGCGAAGAGGCCAGCAAGCCTTGCATGGCCCTGTCGGACGCCTGCGCCTGCGGCGAAGGGCATCAATGCCCCGCCGCGGCTGGGCCGGCCTTGGCAGCGAATGGCGGCTTGGCCAGCCAGACCAGCAGAATCAGGCCCATGAAGCCCCAGCCCAGCAAGGTGAAGTAGTCCACGGTCGAGAGCATGTATGCCTGGCTGGTCAGGACTTGATCCAGCTGCGCGTAAGCCTTGGTGCTCGCGCCTCCGAGATTGTTCAGCGCATCTCGGGTGACCGAATCGAAGATGCTCATGCTCTCGCTCATGTAAGCGTGATGCTGGTCTGCCCGGCGAATCCAGATCCAGGTGGTCAGCGACGCCGCAAAACTGCCCCCCAGAGTCCGCAGGAAGGTTGCCAGGCCAGCGCCGTCGGCGATCTGGTGCGGTGGCAGGTCGGACATCAGGATGCTCAGGGTCGGCATGAAGAACAGCGCCACGCCGATGCCCATGAACAGTTGCACCAGGGCGATGTGCTGGAAGTCCACTTCATTGGTGAAACCGGCACGCATGAAGCAGCTCAGGCCAATGGCCAGGAATGCCAGCCCGGCCAGCAGGCGCAGGTCGAACTTGTTCGCGTACTTGCCGACAAAGGGTGACAACAGCACCGGCAGGATGCCGATCGGTGCCACCGCCAGCCCCGCCCATGTCGCGGTGTAGCCCATCTGGGTCTGCAACCATTGCGGCAGGATCAGGTTAATACCGAAGAACCCGGCGTAGCCCAGCACCAGCACTATCGTGCCAATGCGGAAGTTGCGGTGCGCGAACAGCCGCAGGTTGACCACCGGATGCTGGTCGGTCATTTCCCAGATGATGAACACTGCCAGCGCGATCACCGAAATCGCCGCGCCAATGATGATGAAGTTCGACTCGAACCAGTCCAGGTCATTGCCCTTGTCGAGGATCACCTGCAACGCGCCGACGCCAATGACCAGCGAAATCAGCCCGACGTAGTCCATCGGCTGACGGCTGGTGACCACCGGGCGCTTGGCCAGCTGCGAACGCACCACCATCACCGCAAAAATGCCGATCGGAACGTTGATGAAGAAAATCCACGGCCAGCTGTAACTGTCGGTGATCCAGCCGCCAAGAATGGGACCAGCAATCGGCGCCACTACCGTGACCATTGCCAGCAATGCCAGGGCCATGCCGCGCCTGGCGGGTGGATAAACGGCGATCAACAGGGTTTGCGTCATCGGGTACAACGGCCCGGCCACCAGGCCTTGCAGCACACGAAAGCCGATCAGCTCAGGCATCGAGGTCGAGATGCCGCAGAGAAACGAGGCCAGCACAAACAGCATCGTCGCCCAGAGAAACAGTTTTACCTCGCCAAAGCGCCGGCTGAGCCAGCCGGTCAGCGGCAACGCAATCGCATTGCTCACGGCGAACGAGGTAATCACCCACGTGCCCTGCTCCGAACTCACACCAAGGTTGCCGGAAATCGTCGGCAACGCCACGTTGGCGATGGTGGTGTCGAGCACCTGCATGAAGGTCGCCAGCGACAGGCCGATGGTGCTGAGCAACAGGCTGGGCGGCGTGAAAGAAGCGTTATTGCTCATCGCGAATCCTTTGGAACCGGGGTGGCGCTGCGCCCCTGTGGGGCGAGCGTGCTCGCACCCACAGGGTCAGTGGCGAATCAGCGTTGCGCGGTTTTGCTGACCACAGCGCTGTTGTCATGGATCAGCTGAGCGATCATCGCGTCGGCTTCGGCCAACTGCCGGTCGTAGACGTTGGTGCTGAACGAGGCCTTTTGCTGCGGTTGCTGCGCCAGTACCGGGCCGCTCTGGTCATGCAGGTTCACTTCAACATTGGTCGACAGGCCAACCCGCAGTGGGTGCTTGGCCAGCTCTTCAGCGTTGATGTGAATCCGTACCGGCACACGCTGCACGATCTTGATCCAGTTGCCGGTGGCGTTCTGCGCGGGCAACAGAGCAAACGCGCTGCCGGTGCCGGCGCCGAGGCTGTCGACGGTGCCACTGTATTTCACGCTGCTGCCGTAGATGTCGGACTCGATGTCCACGGGCTGGCCGATGCGCATGTCACGCAGTTGGGTTTCCTTGAAATTGGCATCGATCCACAGTTGATCCAGCGGGATCACCGCCATCAACGCCGTACCCGGTTGCACTCGCTGGCCGAGCTGCACGGTGCGTTTGGCAACGTAACCGGTGACCGGCGCAATCAGGGTACTGCGCGCATTGGTTAGGTAGGCCTGGCGCAGATCCGCCGCCGCCGACATCACGTCGGGGTGCGACGAGACCACAGTGTCATCGACCAGCGCACTGGTGGTTTTCAACTGCTGCTTGGCGTTGGCCAGGGCGTTTTGCGCCGAGGTCAGGTCGTCGCGGGCGTGGGACAGTTCTTCCTGGGAAATCGCGCCGCCCGCGGCAAGGTTTTTCCGGCGGTTGAAGTTGTCCTGAGCCTTCTGCACTTCGGCCTGTTGCGCGTTGACCTGGGCTTTCATGCCGTCGACATTACTGTACAGGCCGCGAACCTGACGCACGGTACGCGCCAGTTTCGCCTGGGCACTTTGCAGACCGACTTCGGCATCGTTGGGGTCGAAGTTGATCAGCACCTGACCTTCGTGGACCAGGTCACCATCGTCGGCGCCGATGCTGACCACGGTACCGGTCACCAGCGGAGTGATTTCAACGACGTTGCCGTTGACGTAGGCGTCATCGGTGCTCTCATTCCAGCGCCCGATGAATTCGTGATAAGCCCAGACACCGGCACCGGTGAGGGCCACAACGATGGCCAGCACCAGCAGCATCACTTTGCGCTTGCGCGGATTGCCGGTGTCTTGCGAGTTGTCTTGAGCTTGGGTGTTTTCGGCAGTGGCCATGACAAATACCTGAATTAGTTGTGCGGCGTGGCTGGGATGGCGTTGGCTGCGCTCAGGGTCTCGCCCTGAAAGCCCCCGCCCAGCGCTTGCATCAGTTGAATCGACAGATCGATCTGCTCGGCATTGAGGTTGGCCAACTGACGTTGGGCCTGCAGCAGTTGCTGCTCGATGCTGAGCACGTCCAGGTAGTTACCGATGCCGGAACCGTAACGCTGGACCACGGTGTTATAGGAATCCTGAGCAATGTCGGTGGCGTGCTGTTGCGCGCCGATTTGCCGGCCGATGTCACGCAACTGGTTGATCGTGTCGCTGACATCACCCAGCGCTTTCACCAGGCTTTTGTTGTACTGCGCCACCGCCAGATCGTAATCGGCGTCACGCGAATCGAGGTTGGCGCGCAGGCGCCCACCATCGAAGATCGGCAGCGAAATGGTCGGGGCGATGCTGAAGAAGCGACTGGCCGAACCAAACATTGCGTCACCCAACAAGGATTCGGCACCGGCGGACGCCGTAAGGTTCAGGTTGGGATAGAAGCGGGTTTTCGCCGAATCGATGTCTTTGCTCGCGGCCTCTACACGCCAGCGGGCGGCGACCAGGTCCGGGCGACGGCCAAGCAGCTCTGCCGGAAGAACCGAGGGCACAGCCACGGCGCTGGCTTGCAATACTTTGGGCCGGGCGATTTCACTGCCGCGATCCGGGCCTTTGCCGAGCAGCACGGCCAGGGCGATTTTCGCACTGCTCAGACGTTTTTCGGCGTCGATCAGGCTGGCTTCGGAACTGGCTTCCAGACTCTGGGTTTGCTGGAACTGGTACTGGCTGTCGATCCCGGCGCTCAAGCGACGCTGGCTCAGATCGAGCATTTGTCTGGTGCGCTTGAGGTCGTCGCTGGCCAGGTCATAGACGATGTGCGCCTGCCCCAGATCGCTGTAGGCCCGGGCCACATCGGCGGCGAGGGTCAATTGCGCGGCCTGACGGTCAACTTCAGCAGCACGCGCCTGGCCGAGTGCGGCTTCCCAGGCATCACGCTGGCCGCCCCACAGGTCGAAGTTGTAATTGAAGCCAGCGCTGATGTTACGCACGGTGGCGTAGGCATCGCCCTGCCCCAGCGGATCCTGATCCTTGGCCAGGCGCGAACGGCTGATGCCGGCGCTAGCGTCGAGGGTCGGATAGCGTTCGGCATCGGCGGCATACGCGGCAGCGCTGGCCTGATGGGCGCGGGCGGCGGCAATCTGCATGTCCGGGCTGTCGCGCAGGGCTTCGCGGATCAAACCGTCAAGCTGTGGATCGCCGAGGCTGGTCCACCAGTCGCTTTTCGGCCATGCCGCAGGCGACAGGGTCACACCGTTGAGGGATTGGCCGGCCTTCAGGCTTTTCGCGTCGAGATTTTTGCCTTGGGTATCGAGGCCGCTGTAATTGGCGCATCCGGCAAGGATCATCGCCGACAGCACCAGCGTCAGGCTGCTGCGCAAGGTTTTACTGCTCATTGTGTTCACCTAAGCGCTGGATGGTGATCGGGTCACCGGCGGCCAGCAGGATTTTCTTGAGGATGTATTCCAGGGTCTTCAACTCGTCCGGGGAGATCGCGCCAGCCAGTTCATTCATCGCGTCGGCGCCGATCTGCGGCAGCCGATCCGTCAACTGCTGGCCCTGTTCGGTCAGGGTCAGTTGTACTTGGCGGCGATCACCTTCGCTGCGTTGGCGAGCCAGGAAGCCCTTTTGCTCCAGACGATCGAGCATGCGTGTCATCGAACCGCTGTCCAGCGACAGGTGCCGGCACAGCTCGGCCGGGGTATCGACGCCGAACTGGGCCATGATGATCAACACTTTGAACTGCGCGGCAGTGATGCCGTGGGGTTCCATGTGGGTGTCGATGATCCGGTCCTTGAGCAATGCGGCGCGGCCCAGCAACAGGCCGAGATGGCAGGTTTTGAATTCGTCCGGGGTGAAATGCTTCATGTGCTCACCTAATAACTGCCTAGGCAGTGAATATATGTCGAGATGTTACTGCCTAGGCAGCGAATGTCAACGCAATAGTTAGGTTGCTTTGTAATTAGTTGACCAATGGACTTGGTCTTTATGCTGAACAGGCGGGCGTCATCACCAACCCGCTGACGATTAGTAGTCTTCATGCCTCTGCCTACCGCCTGTGAGTCAACGGGATTGCCCTATTCCACGATGACTTCGACAAAGGCCATGGATCGCACGTGCACCCGGCATCCCCCCCCTTGAGCGAATTGGAGATCGACCGCATACAGGTGCACGACTGCAGCGCCAACGAGGTACTGACGCAGGCGCCAACCTGCGTTGCCCGGCTCGGTCCCCCGTTGGTCTAACGGTGGTGACGGGAAGCTTGGAGACCGCGCAAGAACTTGATCTGTTGCGTAAAATCGACTGCACTCAGATTCAGGGTTTCCTGATCTTTCACGCCATATTCTTCGGATCAATTCCAGCCGTTGCTGTCCCATGACGGGCCGACAAACGCGTATGGATTGGCAAGCGGGTGTCGAGGCCCGTCACTTGCCATCGAGGTCACTGTGTCCAACGGCTCTCTCATCACTGCTACCCAGGTCCTCTAATGCCACATCCCAATGCCCTTCTGGAGAAACTCGCCAGCAGTTCCTCGCGCCTGAACAAGAGCCTGCTGGTGCTCGGAGCCCTGTTGTTGCTGTTGCTGGGCATCAGCTATGTGGGGGTGACGCGCATGATCGAAGAGCGGCGCGAAACCTTGCAGTTTCACTTCGCCCGGCTGATGGAGAATGTCCACGAACAGGAAGTGTTCCTGCAGGATATCGCCCGGGAAAGCGTCAAGAGCGAACGGCTGCCCAGTCTCATGTTGCCACCCTACTCACAAAAACCCCTGCCCGAGGAAGGGCCGAATATTTACGAGGGCCGCGGCCTGCCGTTTTCGCTGCCCTATAGCTTGAAGATCAATACGGACAGGATTGCCCCCAGCCAATACCCGAAGATCTTTGCGCTGGGTACTCATTTGGCGGCCTATTACAGCGCATTCTGGTCGGCCTCGCACTATCAGTCGCCCCAAGTCGCCCTGATCAATGGCCCCGACAATTTTGACCTTGCCGTACCCTCCACCGGGCGTTTGCGCGGTCCGGGACGGATACCGATGCCTATGGGCGATCTGATCGATGCGATGACCCGCTTGAACAAGCGCCTGCGCGGGCAGAACTCACCATTGCCAGATTTTCAGGTGCACTGGGAACCCTATGTCTCTTCCAATGACGACAAGAGCGCCCCCACCCTGCTGGCGTACGTGAGTATCAACCTGGCGAAAACCGCATTGACCGTCGAGGGCGCCGATACCTGGGTGGTGCTGGGCTCGCTGATGAACCTGTCTCAGGTCAACAACATCGAGCGGTTGATGCAGTGGTCGATCTACGATGACTTCACCTTGATCACCCCTCGTGGCGTGGTATTGACCGGAGCTCTGAAACCCGGCGAGGTGCTGGATGAAGGGGTGAACTTCAACCGCGACGGCCTGGTGTTCAAACTGAGCAGCCCCGGGGAGCATCACTGGACGGCGATCTACTTCATCAGCCTGCGCAGCTTCCTCGATTACGCGCTGTGGCCATTGCTTGGCCTGGTCGCGCTGGTGCTTGCGCTGCTCGGTTGCAGTCGGGCGATCAATCGCTGGTACCAGGCCCGGGTCATCCTGCCCGCGCAGAGCGCCCACGCCAGCATCGCTGAAAGCGAGGCGTTCAGCCGCACGGTGATCGATACGGCGCCGACCGGCCTGTGCGTGATTCGCCGCAGCGATCACCAGGTGCTGCTGGAAAACCAGCGCGCCCAGCAATGGCACGACAACGGCCAACTGATGAGCTTGCTCACGCCCCTTACGGGCCCCGGTCATGCCGATCTTGAAATCAATGGGCGCCACTTGCATGTTGCCTTCGTGCCCACCCGCTATCAGGGCCAGGACGCCTGGTTATGTGCGTTGCATGACGTGACCCGGCATGTCGAAGATGCAGCGGCGCTGGAAGAGGCGCGCCAGGCCGCCGACTCGGCAAACCAGGCCAAAAGCCGTTTCCTCGCCACCATGAGCCACGAGATCCGTACTCCCCTGTACGGCGTGCTGGGAACTCTGGAGCTGCTTGGCCTGACCTCGCTCGCCCCGCGCCAGCAGGATTACCTGCACACCATCCAGCGCTCCTCCGCCACGTTGTTCCAACTGGTCAGCGATGTACTGGATGTGTCGAAAATCGAAGCCGGACAGATGACCCTCGAACTTGAGGATTTCTGCCCGCTGGAGCTGACCGAAGACACCGTGCGCACCTACAGCGCCTTCGCCCGATCCAAGGGCCTGCTGCTCTATGCCTGCATCGACCAGGCGCTGCCGGACCGGTTGCGCGGTGACCCGATACGGATTCGCCAGATCCTCAACAACTTGTTGAGCAACGCCATCAAGTTCACCGATAACGGTCGCGTGGTGCTGCGGGTTCAGTTGCTGGAAAGCGACGACGGCCGTGCCCATGTGCAATGGCAAGTCAGCGATTCGGGAAAGGGGATTACCCAGGCGCAACAACAGCAACTGTTCGACCCTTTCTATCAGGTCAACGACGCCAACGCGCAAGCCGGTGCCGGATTGGGACTGGCCATTTGCAAATGGCTGTGCGAGTTGATGGCGGGCCAGTTGAACGTGGTCAGCGAGCCCGGGCTCGGCAGCAGTTTCATCCTTCAACTCTCGCTGGAACACGCACCCGGTGAGCTGGCCGATTGCCCTGTGTTCGGCCCCGGCAGCGCCGCCGTCTATGTGCGTGCAAAGGTCGCTGAACAGGCCCAACACCTGATGGCCTGGCTCAAGCGTTTTGGCCTCGACTGCCACCCGCTGACGGCCGGTACACCAGTGTCATCGGCACTGCTGGTAGAGCTTTGCTCGCTGGCCAATACCGCGGCCTGGCCGGGTCCGAAGGTCGTCGCCACGGCGGATGGCCCCAACCCTTCGCAATTACGCGGTACCGTCCGAGAAGTCGACGCCCATGATGTCCGCGCGATCGCCTGGGCGATTTACCAGGCCCAGCACGGCGCTCGCACCGACAGCCAACCTTCGTCGCCGGATACCCCCCGGCAGTTGAATCTGCAAGTGCTAGTGGCGGAAGACAATGTGATCAACTCGGCGATCATCAAGGAGCAACTGGAAGTGCTGGGCTGCTCGGTGGTCGTCGCGGCCAATGGCGAGCTTGCCCTGGCGCAGTGGTCGCCCGGACGTTTCGATCTGCTGCTGACCGACGTCAATATGCCGGTCATGAACGGCTACCAATTGACCACGGCGTTGCGACAACTGGATCAGGCCTTGCCGATTATCGGCGTCACCGCCAACGCCTTGCGCGAAGAAGGCGAGCGCTGCGCTAGCGTCGGCATGAACGCCTGGATGGTCAAGCCGCTGAACCTCGCCACCCTGCGCGCGCACCTGGAAAGACATTGCAAAATCGCCCTACCGGCGACCAGCGTTGCGCCTCTAAAGCTGTCATCGAACATGCGCGAACTCTTTGTCACGACGCTACGCCAGGACATGCAGGTCACGCTGACGGCACTGGACAACGCCGATGCCCATCGCGTGGCGCAACAGCTGCACAGCATGGCCGGTGCATTGGGTGCGGTACAGCTCGAGGAACTGGCCACAACCTTCGTCGAGCTGGAGTGTCGCCTGAACGGCATGAGCGTGACCAGCGCCCTGGACCTGGAGGTGCGCCAGAATCTGGCTCGATTGAAAGACCTGCTGGACACCCTTGAATAATTTCAATGCGGATAATCAGCCATGGAAACCCTCAAGGTTGCCATTGCCAATGACCACCCCATCGTCCTGGGGGGGTACGAGAGCTGGTTGAGCGTGGCCAATGCTTGCGCGCTGATGGAATACCTGACGCGGCACTTCCCCAACGTGCTGGTGCTGGCGCTGACGATAATTTCCAACCCGCTGAGCCTGACGCGCCTGCAAGAGATCGTGGCAAGCCGGTGCGCAGCAGTGCCGAGCGTTTTACTCATTTGTTGCTAAAGGAACATAAAATAGTGCGTTGATTTGTTCCGGGAGTGGGAGTCAGCAACAATTGACTTAAGAGCGAAAAGATAACAAGCATTCAAAAACTCTTGCCACGAGCAAACTTGGCGCCAACAGCAACCATACACTTCTGGATTACTAACATAACTAGAAAAAACTCAAACCAATAGACAACTACATTCCAGCTGCAATTAACTTCTAGGAATCGTCTGATGTACCACCAAAAAATCGCGTTATATCGTGTTGTTGTTTTAAACCTAACCACTGGAAAACAACATGAAAAAGCTAACTCGCGCACTTCTCGCCCTTTCAATCATCGCCGCCGCTGGCAACGCCCTGGCAGATGACCCCGTCCAGGCCGGTAGTGGCACTATCAACTTCACCGGCACCATCAACAACGATGCCTGCTCCGTTGAAGGCGCTGGCAAGGGTAAAACCATAGCGGTCGAAATGGGCGAAGTGTCGATCAAAGACATGGGCACTCCCAGCGCGCCTAAAGGCAACGGCACACTGAACGTCGAAAACTTCAGCATGAAGATCAACTGCAACGCCGGTACTAAGGTCGCAATGATCTTCAAACCAACCTCGGGCGCAGGTTCGGGTCTCGTGCCCGGTACCAAGGTGCTTCGTCTGATTGACGGTCTGGGGGCTGCGAAAGGTATCGGCATTGCGCTGCTTGACTCCAATGGCGAGGTGATCGACCTCCGCACGGCAAGCACCGCAAAGATCGAAAACTCTCTGCAAGACAGCAACGCCACCCTCAAATTCTCCGCAGCCTACGTAACCACCGGCACTCCGGCACAGGCTGTTGCCGGTCGTGGCGACGCCACCCTACCGTTCACGCTGCAATACGAATAATCCGCGCGAACACACAAGCCCGGTGCGGGGCCGGTCGGCCCCGCATCCTCATTCACTTGCGCGGTAGCCCTCATGTTTTATCGTCACTCACTATCCTTTTGTGCAGGCCTGCTGAGCCTGTTCATGGTCAATCAGGCCATGGCCGGAATTTCCTTGAGCAGCACCCGGCTGATTTTCGACGGCCAGCACAAGGAGGCCGGAATCACCGTGCGCAACAGCGGTGAAGACGTGTTGATCCAGTCGTGGATCGACACCGACTCCAGCGAAACCGCAGCAGTACCCTTTGCCGTCACGCCGCCACTGGTGCGCGTCAGCGGCGACGAACAGCAAATATTGCGGGTGATCTACGAAGGCACGGGCATGCCATCCGACCGCGAGTCGGTGGTGTGGCTCAATGTGCAAGAGATCCCTCAAGCGGCGAAATCCAAGAACACCTTGCAACTGGCCGTGCGTCAGCGCATCAAGGTGTTCTTCCGCCCGGCAGGCCTGAAAAACAACGCCTATCTGGCACCGAGCGAACTGACCTGGCGCCTGACAGAACAAGCCGGCAAGCACCTGTTGGTGGTGAACAACCCTGGCCGGTATCACGTGTCGATTGCCGAAATCACACTTCAATCCGGCACCGTCAGTGAGCAACCCGTTGAATCAATGATGATTGCCCCCGGCGAGCAAAAAAGCTTCCCCCTTAAACAACTTCACAACGCCAATACAGCCCGTCTTTTATTCAAAAGCATTAATGATTATGGCGCACAAGATCGTTATGGAGCACAAATTTCCAACAGTGCCGATACCCGAGCCAGTTTGAATAAACAAACCCCATAACTTAAGCGCCGCTGTGACGGCTGAACTTCCACTGTATTTCTCTTCGCTCCGTTAGTTCGTATCGGAGGTGATATGGGGTTCCTGCATGTTTTTACTCAAGCGCGACAGATGGGCGCCATTTTCGATTGTTCTGTTATTCAGCACCACCTGCGTGGCCGATGACGATGAACAGTTCAATACCTCGTTTCTCCTAGGCGCACCATCTTCTGTGGATCTGCAACCATTGCTCGCCAGCAGTCGTGTGCTGCCCGGCATCTATCGGGTGGACCTGTACGGCAACGAAACGCTGGTCGGCCGCCGCGACATCGATTTTCGTCGCCCTCCCGGCACGAGCAAGGTCGAGGCCTGCCTGACTCTGGAAATAGTGCAGCAACTGGGGGTCGACATCGGCAAGCTGCAAGCCAGCGGCAAACTGAGCAGCGATGATCCCGATGCCTGCCTGGACTTGCCCGCCTTGATCGATCACGCCAGCGTGCGTTACGACGTACCCCGTCTGCGCTTGATCGTCAGTGTTCCGCAACGCGCCATGGTGCGTGGCCGACGTGGTTATGTCGACTCGGCCCTATGGGACGAAGGCGTTCCCGCCGCATTCATCAACTATCAGTTGAGCAGCAGCCGCAACGGCACTCGGGGTGAAAATACCCTGTCCAACAACATCGGCCTGCGCAACGGCATCAACCTCGGCGCCTGGCGCTTGCGTAACGAATCGAACTTCAGCAGCAGCACCGGCCGCCCCAGCACATTCAAAAGTAACCGCAGCTATCTGCAACATGACGTGACTGCCCTGAAGGGCCAGTTCAGCGCCGGGGATATTTTTTCAGATGCCGACCTGTTCGACAGCGTGCGCTATCGCGGCCTGAAACTGGCGTCCGACGACGGCATGCGTGCCGACAGCGAGCGCGGTTATGCGCCAATCATTCGCGGCATTGCGCAGTCCAGCGCCACCGTGGAGATTCGCCAGGACAGCTACCTCCTCTACACCGCCAACGTGCCGCCGGGGCCATTCGAGATCAGCGATATCTACCCCAGCGGCTCCAACGGCGACCTGGAAGTGACGATTATCGAAGCCGATGGCCGCCGCCGGGTGACGGTGCAGGCATTTTCCAGCCTGCCGATCATGGTCCGTGAGGGCCAGTTGAAGTACAGCGTCTCGGCCGGCCGGTACAACAGCAACAGCGTTGACCAGAAGTCACCGCAATTTGTCAGCAGCACCCTGGCATACGGCATCAGCAGTAACTTGTCCGGGATCGTCGGGGTGCAGGCCTCGGAAAACTTCAAGGCGCTGTCCGTGGGGACTGGCCGCAATACAACTATCGGTGCCGTCTCGCTGGACTTGACCCACTCCATGAGCAGCACTTTCGGCAAAACCATCACCGGCAACAGCCTGCGCGCGCTGTATGCGAAGACGTTCACCGGCACCGACACCAACTTCACCCTCGCCGCCTATCGCTACTCGACCGAGGGCTATCGCACCCTCACCGAGCACGTCGAGGAACTGAGCAACGACGGTCAGAAGCGTATCGGCAACTCGAAAACCCGTACCGACCTGACCGTCAACCAGAGCCTGGGCCGAAACCAGCGATACGGCAGCGCCTACATCAACGCCAGCGACCAGCGTTACTGGGGACGCGGGGGCTCGCAAAGCCTGTCGGCGGGTTACAGCAACTATTGGGGCGATGTGAGCTACAACCTCGGCGCCACCTACTCCAAGGATGTCGGCAACTACGGGCCGGCGAACAATGACACACTGGTGAACCTGTCCATATCGTTCCCGCTGGGCTCCAAGCCTCGTGCACCCCGCGCCTTCGTCTCGGCCAGCACGCAGAAATCCAGCGATACCACGCAAATGGGCATCAACGGCTATCTGGCGCAAGACAGCGACACCTATTACTCAGTGCAAGCCGGCAACAGCAGCAACGGCGGCAGCTCCGGCTCAGTCAACCTCAGCACCCGCACCTCATTTATGGATATCAGCGCCGGTTACAGCCAGGGGCGCGGTTACAACGCGCAAAACCTTAACCTGTCGGGTTCGATCGTCGGCCATGCCGGCGGAATCAACCTGGGACAAACCGTGGGCGAAACGTTCGCGCTGGCGCAAGTCGAAGGCGCAGAAGGGGTGAAAGGGGTGAAAATCGGCAGCTTCTCCGGAGCCAGGACCGGCAGCAACGGCTTCGCCGTGATCCCCAATGCGCAGCCCTATCGCGTGAACTGGATCAACCTCGACACTCGAGACCTGGGCGCCGATATCGAGATCGACAGTGGGACCCGGCAAGTGGTGCCACGTCGTGGTGCCGTGGTGCTGGCGCGTTACACCAGCAAGACCGGACGGCGGGTGCAGTTTGCGCTGTTCGACGCCAAGCACCAGCCGATTCCGTTTGGCGCGTCGCTCGAGGACAGCACTGGCAAACAGTTGGCGATCTCTGACCCTGGTGGCAAGGCTCTGGCACTGGTTGAAGCCGACACCGGTACCCTGACTATCCACTGGCAGGGCCAGAGGTGTGAAGCGCCTTATGCCTTGCCCGAACGCGACAAGGCGCTGAACTATGAGCGGGCGAACCTGGTGTGCCGCCCCTGATTCCTCAGAAATCGCGCTTGTAAAAGATATCCAGGGAGCTGGCGAAACCGCTCGCCGCTTCCAGATAGACCTTCTTGCTCAGCTTGTAACGCAGAGCGATGGTACTGGCGGGCTCAAAGACCCCGACGCCATAGCGCAGGCTGAGCCTTTCGGAAATGGCGCCGCTGGCCACCACGCTGGTGTTGTTGCCGCTGCCCTGGGTATCGAGTTGGAAGTCTTGAATGCCCAGGTTCTTGGCAATGCCTCCGGTCAGTTCCGAGCTGCCCATCAGCCCCAGCCCTAGAGCCGCCTGGGCCAGCATGTTGTTGTCTTCACCGGTGGACGTCAGCGGGCGCCCCAGAACCAGATAGGACAGCGCCTGTTCCTGGCTCATGGCCGGTTCCGAAAATATCTGCGTCGCCGGTTGCTCGGCGCTGCCGCTCAGGCGGATGCCGGCAATCACGTCGTCAGTCTGGCGCACGGCCTCGATGTCCAGGTAAGGCTGGTCGATGGGGCCAGCAAACAGCAGCCGCGCACGACGCACGGTCAAGCGCTGGCCGTAGGCCCGATAGCGGCCGTCGTTGAGCCACAGTTCACCGCGGGTATCCATATTGTCACCAATGTGCACGTGCCCCTGCAGGTTGGCAGTCAGGCCGAAACCGCTGAAGGCCAGCTTGTCCTGGCCCACCTCCACATCGATGTTCATAGCCATGGCCATGGGCTTTTTGCCGTCGTCGGTCTGCTGGCCGACGATCACCGTGTCGTCGGAGACCTTGACCGTCGAGGGCGGCAATTCGCGCACGGTGATCTGGCCCTTGGGGATCAGCACCTTGCCAGCAATCGCCAGCTTTTCCTCCTGCAGCGAGATCTTCAGGTCCGGCGCCACCTCCAGCGCCGCATAGGGCTCCACCGTCACCGGCAGTTGGGTGCCCTTGAGGCTCAGGTCCACCAATAGCGCCCGGCCCCAAGCGATGTTGCCATTGAGGCTGCCCTGCCCGGCCTTGCCGCTTTTCCAGCCGCCGTTGAGCTGCACGCTCTCGCCAGCGATCTGCGCGCTCAGTTGCAGGTCTTCAAGGCTGATGGGCAACTCGGAGCCGGACACCTCGCCCCCGGACAACTGCACGTTGCCGTTGACCTGAGGCGCCAGCAGGCCGCCAGACAAACGACCGCTGCCATTGAGGCTGCCGCTGAGCTTTTCCACCATGGGCACGAACGGCCGCGCCACGGACAGATCCAGGCCGCTGAGGCGGAAATCACCGGACAGCGGTTTGCTTTTCGGCAAGGGATTGATCTGCGCCTGGAGCATCAGCTCACCCAGTTTGCCGCCGTTGAACTGCAACTGCGTGTCGATGCGCCTCGGGGTGAGTCGGGTATTGAGCTTCAATGCCTGATAGGGGAAATCCAGCCACTGGTCCTTTTCCTTGACCCGCAGGGTACCACCGCTGGCGTCCAGCATGATCTGGCCCTGGGGCCCGCTGGCCGGCAAGTCCAATTGCACATCGGCATTGAGCATGCCCTTCCAGGCGAAATCCTTGGGCAACCACTGCGCCAGGCTGTCGAGGGGAAAACGCTTGAGGTGATAACGCAGTTTCGGGTCCGGCATCAGCCGCTGGTCTTCACCGCACAGGCTGGCATCGCCGCTGGCCCAGCAGTGGGCACCGAAGTTCAGCGTGCCGTTGGCCAGCCGCTCAAGCCGGGCCGGGTTCTGCAGCTTCCAGTCCTGGCCGCCGGTCTGTACATCGCCGCTGGCCAGGCGCCCGCGCCAGCTGCCCTGGTCCAGGGCGCCATCCAGGCCCAGGGCCAGTTTCAACAGCGGTCCTTGCAGGTCCAGTTGCAGTTTCTGTTTCTTGATGTCGCCCTGGCCGGCCAGGGTCAGGGTCCCCAACTGCGTGTCGCCCAGTTGAATCCCGCTGCCCTTGAGGTCCACCTGGGCCTTTTGCGCGCCATCCAGAGTGGCGTCCAACTTGAGGTTCTGCAGGCGGTTTTCGGCAAAGGCCAGTTGCTGCCCAGCCAGGTCCAGCTTGCCCTGTGGCGCCTTGAGAGTGCCGGCCAGGTCCAGTCGACCGTTGAGCTGCCCACGCAACTCGGGCCAGAGCTGACCCAGGCGCGGCATCTTGATATCCAGCTGGCCGGTGATCTTCTGTTGCAGGCTGCCGGAGCCGTTGATCCGGTTGTCTCCCAGGCGGATGTCCAGCGCGCCCAGGGTCCATTGCTCGTCCGCTCCGTCGGCCTTGGCCTGGAGAACCGCCGGCTGTCCGCGCAAGCGTCCCTTGAGGTCGAGGTTGGCATTGAGCTTGAGTTGCTGGTTCTTCATTTCGCCCTGGCTGCGCAGGGGGCCGGCCAGGGTTCCGGGCAGCTCCGCCACCCAGTACGCGGGGTTGATGGCCGACAGATCCAGGGCGGTATCCCAGGCAATGCCGTCGGCGAACTGCAGGTTCAGGTGGCCCTCGGCCTTGCCCTGGCCCGCCGCCAGCTTGAACTGCGGCAGATAGATTTTCGTCAGGTCGCCGCTGAACGGGCTGCTCAGGCTGAACGCGCCTGCCGGGCCGTCCAGGTCGCCCTTGAAGTTGCCCAGGTAGTTACCGTCACGGTAAGCCACTTCGGCATCAAAACTGCGGACCCGCACCGCCGGCTCGTCAATCAGCGGATACAGACGGTGCCAGGGGAAGTCCAGCCAGGCCAGCTTGGCCTCGGCGGCAAAACCTTCGCTCCAGTCCAGTTGCCCACTGAGCTTGAGGTGTTGCTTGTCGTTGGCGCTCAGGTCCAGGGCGGCAATCTGTGCGCCCTTGGCGTCGACCTTGCCTTGCAGCAACAGGGCCACCGGGCCCTGCTCCGCCGGCAGGCTGGCCTTGCCGGCGAGCTGGTAGCCGCTTTTCAGGTCGCCCCTGCCAGTCAGCTCCAGCTGATCCAGTTGCAGGGTGTCCGGCAGATCGGCGCTGGCCTTGAACCCATCGGCAGTGATTCGCACCTGGGCTGGCAGGTTCTCCACCAGGGGCTGCACCTGGCCGCTCAATTGCCCTTGCAGGTAGCCACGGCTGTCGGCATTGAGCTGCAGAGTCTTGAGCAGGTCGCCTTCAACCTTCAACGCCAGGGACCAGGGGCCACCGCCGGGAGCGGGCAAGCCGAGGTTGCCTTGGGCGGTCAGGGGCCAGTCGCCACTGGGTTGCAGCAGCCCGGAAAGGTCCAGACTCAGGTCATCGCGCTTTAGGTGCAAAGAGTCGATCTGCAGGCCTTGGGCAGTCCAGTGCGCCGCCAGCTGCAGGGTCTTGAGTTCTTCACTGCCATTGAACAGCAGGCTGCCCACACGCACTTGCCCCAACTCGATGGCCAACGGCAGCTTCAGTTCCGGCAGGCTGATGGGCTCCGAACTGGTTTCGGTTTCGCCGCTCGGAGGGAACAGCAGGCTGACCTGATCGGCTTCCAACTGCTCGATGCACAGGGTCATGCGCAGCAGGCAGCCGGGCGACCAGGTGAACTGCACGGCATTGAGCTCGACCCGGTTGCCCTCCTGTTGCCAGAGCAGATGATCGGCGCTCCAGTGCCCGCCAAGGCGGCCCTCGAAATTTTCCAGGGTCAGCCCCGGCACTCGCGCCAGGGCCCAGCGGCTGCCAGCCTGGGTTCCGAGTACGCTGGCCACGGCCAGAATGATCAGGATCACCAGCGCAACAATCGCCAGCAGCGTTATCTTCAAACCACGCTTCAAAGCTCTGGCCCCATGGAAAAGTGCAAGCGGATGCCGCCATCGTCATTCATCGCGTGGGCCAGGTCGACCCGGATCGGTCCCACTGGCGAAACCCAGCGTACGCCGACGCCCACCCCGGTCTTGAGGTTAGGCAGCTCCAGCTTGTTGAAAGAGTTGCCCTGGTCGACAAAGGTCGCGATCCGCCATTTCTCGGCGATCGAATACTGGTACTCGACGCTACCGGCCACCATGTAGCGGCCGCCGATGCGATCGCCTTCGGAGTTTTCCGGTGACAGGGTCTGATAGTCGTAGCCCCGAACGCTCTGGTCGCCACCGGCAAAGAAGCGCAAGGACGGCGGAATCGACTTGTAGCCATTGGTGGCACTGCCACCGAACTGCACTCGCCCGAGAAAGCGGTGATTGTCCCAGACCGTGGTCAGGCCCTTGAGCAGCACCGTGCCATACAGCAGGTTGGTGTCGGAACCGACCCCTTCCTTGGCCAGCTTGGTGTCGAACTGAATGCGATAGCCGTTATGCGGGTCGATGCGATTGTCGCTGCGCAGGTAGGAATAAGTCAGGCCAGGCATCAGCAGATTACTCAGGCCCGAGTCGTCCCCGAGGCGATATTCCTCTCGCTGATACTTCAGCGACAGTACCCGCTGCCAGCCGCTGGGCAACTTGCTGTGCCACTCGGGACCGATGGTGAGCAACTTACTCAGGGTATCGGTGCCGGCAATCTCTTCATTCTGGTAACCACCGGCGAACCGCAGCTTGTCGGTCAGAGGCGGGTCCAGGGGAATGTCGTACCACAGGCCGACGTTCTGCCGCGGGGCAGAAACTTCCGCCTCCCAGCCGTAACTGTGGCCCTGGGGGTTGACCCAGTGCCGGGTCCAGTTGGCCTTGACCCGCGGCCCCACGTCGGTGGAATAGCCGAGGCCGAGGCCCATGGTCCGGGGCTTGCGGGTTTCCAGCTGGACCGCCACCGGAATCACCTCGTGCTCGGCGGCAGTAGGCGCGGCGTCCACCCGCACGCCCTCGAAGTAGCCGCTCGACTGCAGGGCCTGGTTGAGTTCGGCAATCAGTTCGGAGTCATAGGGCGCGCCGGCCTTGAACGGCACCATGCGCCGCAACAGGTCTTCATCGAACAGGGAGTCGCCGCTAAAGCTGACCTTGCCCAGCGCGTAGCGCGGGCCGCTGTCATAGACCAGGTCGATGTCCGCGACACCTGCCTGGGGGTCCACCGACAGTTTCTGCTGGGTAAAGCGCCCGCTGAAAAAGCCATAGCGCGAAGCCTGGTTCTGGATCAGGCGCTTGGCGTCTTCGTAATGGCCATGATTGAGCACGGCACCAGGCTTGAGCTGGTCGCCGTCGGGAAGGCGAAACGACTTGAGGGAAGCCGCCGGGCCTTCGACCCGGACTGTCACGTTGCGCAGGTGCACCGGTTCGCCGGGGTCGATCCGCAACGTCAAGCGCGGTTTGTCACCGCCACGCACCTCACTCTGGATATGCGGTTGGTAGTAGCCCAGGGCCTGGGCGGCTTTCTTCGCCTGCTCCTCGGCGCCCCGGCTGAACCGCAGCAGGGCTTCTTCATCGCGATCGCCGACACTGCCAATGTAACCCTCCACATTGGCCTTCAACTCGTCATTGGCGGGCTTGACCCTGACATCCAATTCGCTCTGCGCCAGCGCCGCACAGCTTGTGAACAACAGCAAAAAGCCGCTGGTAAATCTTCCTGGAAACTTCATAGGCGCGGATGCTATCACGAGCTTGGGAGGGCGATAGAGCGCTCAGGTGCACGGAAAGTTCTATATCAGGCTGTTGCTCTTTGTAAGTGCTGCGGGTTGGGGTGAAAAAATACGTGCTCACGCACCGGCCCCACCGCAATCTCACCGATCTCTTCATAGCCCTGACGCTTGTAGAACTCCAGGTAACGCGGATTGCCGGTGTCCAGCACCACACCCTGGGAATGCTCGTCCACGGCGCACCAGTTGTGCACCGCCGCCAGCAATTGCTCGCCGAAATGCTGGCCCTGAAACTGCGGATGTACCCCCAGCAGCGGCAGCACATGCACCGCATCATTGGGCAGGCAGGCCTGCACCGCCTGGTGATACTCCAGATAGCGCTGGGTGCAGCGAAACCCGGTGCTGAGCACCATGCGCAGGCGCCAGGCCCAACTTTCGGTGATGCCCAGGCGCCGTTGCGGCGGCGCGATCAGGGCGATACCGATCAGCCGGTCATTGACCAGCAGGCCGATGGCCGGCAGGTCCTGAAGAAAATGCTGCTTCACCAATTCGCGCACTGTGGCTCGTACCCGCTGTTCGTAGCCGGGGCGATCGGCTTCGAAAATGAAGCCGAAGGTCGGCTCATGGCGGTAGGCCTGGTACAGCAGCGACCGCGCTTCGCGGGAATAGCCGCTGTCGAGCTGGTGAATATCGGCGATGACATTGGAGGAATCAGGCATGACGGTCACTCTCCCCTGGACCCGGCTCAAATGGCCGCGTTCTTGTTATTACGAGCCCTGCGCGCCGCTGATCGTTCCCGCGCCCCAGGGACATTAGCAGCGCATCCGCCACGCCGCCACGCTGGCCGGCCCGGGCGTTGTCAGCTAGCATCGCTGTTTTGCCAGGACCGCCGACCATGAAAATCGTCTCGTTCAATATCAACGGGCTGCGTGCCCGCCCCCATCAGCTGGCGGCGCTGATCGACAAACACCAGCCGGACGTGATCGGCCTGCAGGAAACCAAGGTCGCCGACGAACAGTTCCCTCTTGCCGACATCCAGGCCCTGGGCTACCACGTGCATTACCACGGCCAGAAAGGCCATTACGGCGTAGCCCTGCTCTCGCGCCAGGCACCGTTGGCCCTGCATAAAGGCTTTGAAGGTGACGACGAAGACGCCCAGCGGCGCTTTATCTGGGGCACCTTCGCCGATGCCAACGGCACCCCGGTGACCATCATGAACGGCTACTTCCCCCAGGGCGAAAGCCGCGACCATCCCACCAAATTCCCGGCCAAAGAGCGCTTCTACCAGGATCTGCAGCACCTGCTGGAAAGCCGTTTCAGCAATGACCAGCCCCTGGTGGTGATGGGCGATGTGAACATTTCCCCGGAAGATTGCGACATTGGCATCGGCGCCGAGAACGCCAAGCGCTGGCTGAAGACCGGCAAATGCAGCTTCCTGCCGGAAGAGCGCGAGTGGATGGCCCGCCTGAAGAACTGGGGCCTGGTGGACAGCTTTCGTCACCTGAACCCCGAGGTGAACGACCGCTTCAGCTGGTTCGACTACCGCAGCCGCGGCTTCGAGGATGAGCCCAAGCGCGGCCTGCGCATCGACCTGATCATGGCTTCCCAGGGGCTGTTGCCACGGGTCAAGGACGCTGGGGTCGACTATGAACTGCGAGGCATGGAAAAACCTTCGGACCATGCGCCGATCTGGCTCGAACTGGGCTGATCGACAGGCACAAAAAAGCCCATCTGCCGATGGGCTTTTTTTTGCGGTTACAACTGTATGTGCTCGACCCGCTCCGTGGTACCGGCACTGGCGATAGCGCTGATGGCGCTCTCGAGGGTGGCTTCCGAATCGTACAAGTGGCTGACCAGAATCACTTCCTTACCGGACTTGAGCTTGAAAAAAGGTTTGCCGCCCGACGAAATTTTCTTGACGTAGCGTTCCGGGGAAGCGCAGTGTGCGCGGAACAGGCCGAGCGCCGCCTCGGCACTGTCCCGGCAAGGGTAGCGGTCGCTTTGAAGCATGGTCTGCGCCTCCTTTGTCTTCAGCAAGAATCTGCATGCACCACTGCCATACTGCTTCAGCTCGAACCAGGCACTCATTTGTAACTCCTTTGCACACTACGAAATAGCAGCTCAACACTGCCGAGGCATCCGCGGGGGATGACGCGTTGGCAGTCGCCCCAATCCCCGCCAGACAAAGTTGCCCACTCTACGCACCGTTCCGGGGTTGGTCTTTAGGACAAATCTCAAAAAATCTAGAGAAAACAGCTATTTATGATGTAAGACTTTCGCCATTTCTCTGCAAATAGCCCCGTCCGTCACATCCCTGTCACCTCCCTGACTTAATGTCCCCAGCACTTACCTCCTCCCTCTATATAGAAGGCCAGTGCCGCCATGCCCCGCGCTTCCACCGTCAGTGAACGAGATATCTGGTGCCGGACCATCAGCCTGTTTCTGATCGGTTTCGTTTGCTACGCCCTGCCCTGGTCGGTATTCGCCGCCCTGCCCCCAGCCCCGGACAATGCGCCCGTCCTGCGCATCCAAGGCTCCAATACCATCGGCGCCCGGCTGGGCCCGGCCCTGGTCAAGGGCCTGATGGAAGAACAGGGCCTGCGCGATATCAGGATCACCGCAAGTGGCAAAGACAATGAACAACAGGTGGTGGGGCAAACCGCCCAAGGCCGAGCGGTGCGGGTGGAAGTGGCCGCCCACGGTTCGAGTACCGGCTTTGCCGCTCTGAAAACCGCCCGGGCCGACCTGGCCGCCGCTTCACGGCCGATCAAGGACAGCGAGCTGGTGGACCTTGAAAGCCTGGGAGACCTGAAAAGCCCCAGCGCCGAACAGGTGATCGCCATCGACGGGCTGGCAATCATCCTGCATCCGCACAACCCGCTGAACCAACTGAACACCGAGCAACTGGCCCGGCTGTTCAGCGGCGAAGCCATGACCTGGGAAGAACTGGGTGGCATTGGCGGCGCGGTACATCTCTATGCCCGGGATGATCAGTCCGGCACCTACGACACCTTCAAGGAACTGGTACTCAGCCGTCGCGGCAAGACCCTGAGCCCCGGCGCGAAACGTTTCGAATCCAGCGAGCAGTTGTCCGACGCGGTCAGCCATGACCCCCAGGGCATAGGTTTCATCGGCCTGCCCTATGTGCGCCAGGCCAAGGCGGTGGCCATTGTCGACGGCGACTCACAGCCGATGCTGCCGCTCAACAGCCTGATCGCCACCGAGGATTACCCGCTGTCACGGCGCCTGTACCTGTACCTGCCGCCCAATGGGCAGAACCCCTGGGCCGATGCCCTGGTGAGCTTTGCCCAGGGCAGCAAGGGCCAGGCCATCGTCGCCGCCAACGGCTTTATCGCCCAGACCGTGCAGGCCATGCGCGTCGCTCCCGGCCCGCAGATGCCGGAGGCTTATCAGGCGCTCACCCGCCAGGCGCAGCGCCTGACGGTCAACTTTCGTTTTGAGGAGGGCAGCGCCAGCCTGGACAACAAGGCCCGCCAGGACCTCAATCGGGTACTGGATTACCTGCGCCAGCACGGCAAGATGAACCGCCAGGTGACCCTGGCCGGCTTCGGTGACGCCAAGAACGATCCGGCCCGCGCGGCCTTGCTGTCCAAACTGCGGGCCATGGCGGTACGCCGGGAACTGGTGAAGAGCGGCGTGGTGTTTCGCGAGATTCGCGGCTTTGGCGCCGAGCTGCCGGTAGCAGCCAACAGTGCCGACGAAGGGCGGATCAAGAACCGCCGCGTGGAGGTGTGGGTGTACTGAACTCCCAGCGGCCGGCCTTTCGACAGGCCGGCCGCATCGCCCTCAATGCCCGCTGCGCATCAGCTCCTTGGGTACATACTTGCCGATTTCATACTTGCCGATCGCCGCGCGGTGCACCTCATCCGGGCCGTCGGCCAGGCGCAAGGTACGCTGCATCGCATACATGTAGGCCAGCGGGAAGTCGTTGGAGACCCCGGCCCCGCCGTGGATCTGGATCGCCCGGTCGATCACCCGCAGGGCCACGTTCGGCGCCACGACCTTGATCTGGGCAATCTCGCTCTTGGCCACCTTGTTGCCCACGGTGTCCATCATGTACGCGGCCTTCAGCGTCAGCAGCCGGGCCATGTCGATCTCCATCCGCGAGTCGGCGATTTTGTCGATGTTGCCCCCCAGGCGCGCCAGCGGCTTGCCAAAGGCAGTACGGTTCACCGAACGCTTGCACATCAGTTCCAGCGCCCGCTCCGCCATGCCGATGGAACGCATGCAGTGGTGGATCCGGCCCGGGCCAAGGCGGCCCTGGGCAATCTCGAAACCACGGCCCTCACCCAGCAGCACGTTCTCGTAGGGGACCCGGACGTTGTCGAACAGCACTTCGGCGTGGCCATGGGGTGCGTCGTCGTAGCCGAACACCGGCAACGGGCGAACAATCTTCACCCCGGGGGTATCCACCGGCACCAGGATCATCGAATGCTGTTGGTGGCGCGGCGCATCCGGGTTGCTCAGGCCCATGAAGATCAGGATCTTGCAGCGTGGGTCGCAGGCGCCCGAGGTCCACCATTTCTTGCCGTTGATCAGCCACTGGTCGCCGTCGCGTACCGCACGGGCCGCCATGTTGGTGGCATCGGAGGACGCCACGTCCGGCTCGGTCATGGCGAACGCGGAGCGGATCTCGCCACGCAGCAATGGCTCCAGCCAGCGCTGTTTCTGCTCTTCGTTGGCGTAGCGCACCAGCACTTCCATGTTGCCGGTATCCGGTGCCGAGCAGTTGAAGGGTTCCGGGCCCAACAACGACCGCCCCATGATTTCCGCCAGCGGCGCGTACTCAAGGTTGGTCAGGCCTGCCCCCAACTCCGACTCAGGCAGAAACAAATTCCATAGCCCGGCCTCCTTGGCCTTGAGTTTCAGCTCTTCCATGATGGCGGTCGGCTGCCAGCGATCGCCTTCGGCAACCTGACGCTCGAAGACCGCTTCAGCCGGATAAACATAGGCATCCATGAACGCGGTGACACGCTCACGCAGTTCCTGAACCTTGGGGGAATAGGCGAATTCCATGGGCAGCTCTACCTTTGTGACGATCGGGTGTTGGAGGACTGAAATCGATGCTAGATCAGCTACGAAAATTTACCTAGCCTATTCTCGGCGTGTATTAACATTCATCACCGATATATGATCGGCTGATCCGACAGGCTTCCGAGCCCTCCCACAGGCCCTAACAATAAGAGTGCAGCGCAATGAATCTGAGCAAGGTCGATCTCAACCTCTTCATCGTTTTCGATGCGATCTACACCGAAGCCAACCTGACCCGCGCAGGGCAGATCGTCGGCATCACCCAACCGGCGGTATCCAACGCCCTGGCACGCCTGCGCGAGACCTTCAACGACCCGCTCTTCGTGCGTACAGCCCAGGGCATGGTGCCCACGCCCATGGCGCAGAACATCATCGGGCCGGTGCGCAATGCCCTGTCGCTGCTGCGGGTTTCGGTCCAGGAAAGTCGCATTTTCAACCCCCTGCAAGCGGTCAAGACCTACCGCATCAGCATGACCGACCTCACCGAAGCGGTGATCCTGCCACCGCTGTTCCAGCGCCTGCGGCGCCTGGCGCCGGCGGTGATCATCGAAAGCTTTCTCTCCAAGCGTCGGGAAACCACCAAGGAGCTGGCAGCCGGGCGCCTGGACTTTGCCGTCGACGCACCGCTCAATACCGACCCCCAGGTGCGTCACGTCAAGCTGATGGAGGACCGCTATGTGTGCGCCATGCGCAAGGGCCACCCGCTGGCGGGCAAGGAAAAATTCAGCCTGGACGATTACCTGTCCCTGACCCACATCCATATCTCCAGCCGCCGCAGCGGCCTCGGGCATGTCGACCTGGCCCTGGGCAAGATGGGTATCCAGCGCAAGATCGCCCTGCGCTCCCAGCATTACCTGATGGCTTCCCAGGTGCTGCAGCAGACCGACATGGTGATGACCGTACCGGAGCGCTTTGCCCGTCGCCATGAACTGCACGCGTTCAACCTGCCGGTCAATGATGTCCCGCCAGTGGAAACCCACCTGTACTGGCACGAGAGCACCGACCAGGACCCGGCCAACCGCTGGATGCGCGAGCAGATGATCGAGCTCTGCCAGCAGGTCACGGCCTACGAAAAGAAGCTCGACCAGCAGACCGCCTGAGTCCTTTCGCCGGCAAGCCCTCACTGCAGGAGCCGGCTTGCCGGCGAACGGGATCGGCTCGGACTGCTTGACGTATACGTCAACCTGCCTTTAGCTTAGCGCCAAGCCCCCTCTTGAGCGCCTCCATGAGCAGCCAGACCTACAGCATTTCCGACCTCGCCCGCGAGCTCGACATCACCACCCGGGCCATCCGTTTCTATGAAGAGCAGGGCCTGCTGGCACCCGAACGCCGTGGCCAGGAGCGCATCTATTCGCCCCGGGACAAGGTCAGCCTGAAACTTATCCTGCGGGGCAAGCGCATCGGCTTTTCCCTGGCCGAGTGCCGCGAACTGATCGAGCTCTACGACCCGAGCAGCGGCAACCTGAAGCAGCTGCACAGCATGCTGGCGAAAATCGCCGAGCGTCGCGAACAGCTCGAACAGCAACTGCTCGACATCGAACAGATGAAGCTGGAACTGGACACCGCCGAAGAGCGCTGCACCCAGGCGCTGGAGCAGACCATCCTGAACCAGAAAAGCACCGCCCGATAATCATCGGCACACCTGCGCCCGGGCGCCGGTATCCGCCACTCCCTATAAGAAGGTGAACCTGAATGTCACTCCCCAGCCATGTACGCCTGATCGAAGTCGGCCCCCGCGACGGCCTGCAGAACGAAGCCCAGCCCATCAGCGTCGAAGACAAGGTGCAATTGGTGGATGCCCTCACCGCCGCCGGCCTGGGCTACATAGAAGTCGGCAGTTTCGTGTCTCCCAAATGGGTGCCGCAGATGGCCGGTTCAGCCGAGGTCTTCGCCCGTATCCAGCGCAAGCCCGGGGTTGTCTATGGCGCACTGGCGCCCAACCTGCGGGGGTTCGAAGATGCCCTGGCGGCTGGGGTCAAGGAAGTGGCGGTGTTCGCCGCGGCCTCGCAAGCCTTCTCCCAGCGCAACATCAACTGCTCCATCAGCGAAAGCCTGGAACGCTTCGTGCCGATCATGGACGCCGCCAAGCAGCACGGCATCAGCGTGCGCGGTTACGTGTCGTGCGTGCTGGGCTGCCCTTATGAAGGTGAAGTGGCCCCGGAACAGGTGGCCATGGTCGCCCGCGAGCTGCATGACATGGGCTGTTACGAGGTCTCTCTGGGCGACACCATTGGTACCGGCACCGCCGGTGCCACCCGGCGCATGTTCGAGGTGGTGGGCGCCCAGGTACCACGGGAAAAACTCGCCGGGCACTTCCACGACACCTACGGCCAGGCCCTGGCCAATGTCTACGCCAGCCTGCTGGAAGGCATCGCGGTGTTCGACAGCTCCATCGCCGGCCTCGGCGGCTGCCCCTATGCCAAGGGCGCCAGCGGAAACGTCGCCACCGAAGACGTGCTCTACCTGCTCAATGGCCTGGGCATCCATACCGGTATCGACATGGACCGCCTGATCGACGCCGGCCGGCAGATCTGCAACGTGCTGGGGCGCCCCTCCGGCTCCCGCGTGGCCAAGGCGCGTAACCCCAGCTGAGGCATTGTGCGGCCGGGTGTTACCGGCCACTCCGATCTGGGGCGGGAACGAGTAACACGGAAACAGTTTGTCGAATTTGTTGCGGTACAGATTGTCCTACAAAATTATCAAGTCATTGATTTTAAAGGACTTTAAAAAGTTGGCACGGCTTCTGCTATCTCTATGGCATAACAAGAATAAAAAGCAGCAAACCTAATAAAAATAAGACGTAACGACTCTGAGATAACAAAAACAACACGGCAGAGACGCAGCTAACAGATTTTTTTGGAGAGGATGCACTGTGCAGGAGGGCTTGCAAGAGCCACCCGCAACCGGTCAGAGAACAATAAAACTACCCTGAGGTAGCTCCCGAACTGGTTGGATCGCCCTGGCGACACATTGAATCAGCGCTCAAAAAAATACGTTTGCTCTTGATCCCGGATGGGGATCGCCAAAAACAGCAGTAAAGGGCAACGGTTGCCAAAAACAACAATAGACCGCCCCTCAATAATAAAAAAAGAGCACGCAACGACAAAATTAAAGGGGAGCTTCGGCTCCCCTTTGTGCTTTCTGCGATCCCTCTTTGCTGCCCATAAAGCGTGCACCGGCGCCGATGCACGCTCCATCCGGGTTCACCCCTTGTTCATGCGCTCACGCAGCTCCTCGATGCTGATTTCGCGCATGCGGAACTTCTGGATCTTACCGGTCACGGTCATGGGAAACTCTTCAACGAACTTGAAGTAACGCGGCGTCTTGAAGTGCGCGATACGCTCCTTGCACCAGGTCTGCAGCTCCAGCTCATTGGCCGAATGGCCGGGGTGGAACTTGATCCAGGCGACGATCTCCTCGCCGTACCTGTCGCAGGGGATGCCGATTACCTGCACATCAGCCACCGCAGGATGGGTGAAGAAGAACTCTTCCAGCTCTCGCGGATAAATGTTCTCGCCACCGCGAATGATCATGTCCTTGTTGCGCCCGGCAATGCACACATAACCCTGCTGGTTCATGGTGGCCAGGTCACCGGTGTGCATCCAGCCGGCCTGATCGATGGACTCGCGGGTGCCCTCAGGGTTGTTCCAGTAACCGAGCATGACGCTGTAGCCCCGGGTGCACAGCTCACCGATGGTGCCGCGGGGCACCACATTGCCGGCCTCGTCGATGATCTTGCTCTCCAGGTGCGGCTGGGTCCGGCCCACGGTGGTCACCCGCAGTTCCAGGTCGTCGTCCGGCCCGGTCTGCAGCGACACCGGGCTGGTTTCGGTCATGCCGTAGGCGATCTGCACTTCGCTCATGTGCATTTCGCTGATCACCCGGCGCATCACCTCGATCGGGCAGGTGGCCCCGGCCATGATCCCGGTCCGCAGGCTCGACAGGTCGAACTCGCTGCGGCGGGGCTGATCGAGCACAGCGATAAACATCGTGGGTACGCCGTACAGGCCGGTGGCGCGCTCTTCGGCCACCGCAGTCAAGGTCAGCAGCGGGTCAAAGGCGTCATTGGGATAGATCATGGTGGTGCCGTGGGTGATGCACCCCAGGTTGCCCATGACCATGCCGAAGCAGTGGTACAGCGGCACCGGGATCACCAGCCGGTCGGCAGCAGTCAGGCCCAGGCTCTCCCCCACCATGTAACCGTTGTTGAGGATGTTGTAGTGGCTCAGGGTCGCGCCCTTGGGGAAACCGGTGGTGCCGGAGGTGTACTGGATATTCACCGGCTGATCGAAATCCAGGCTGTCCTGGCGCGCCTGCAACTGCTCGGCCGTGGCCCCCGCCCCCAGCGCCGATAGCTGCGACCAGGGCAGGAAACCCGACGGCGGCTGCGCATCCAGGCTGATCACCCCGCGCAGATCGGGTAACCGCTCGCTGTGCAATTGGCCGATGGACTGTTGCGCCAGCTCGGGCACCAGGCCCTGGAGCATGCCGTGGTAATCGGACGTCTTGAAGGCTCCAGCGCAGATCAGCCACTGGCAGCCGGACTGCCTGAGCACATACTCCAGCTCGGAACTGCGGTAGGCCGGATTGATGTTCACCAGAATCGCGCCGATCTTGGCGCTGGCGAACTGGGCGATGCACCACTGGGCGCAGTTGGGGGCCCAGATACCCAGGCGATCGCCGGTCTTGAGCCCCAGAGCCAGCAGCGCCCGGGCATGCAGGTCGACCGCCTCGCGCAGTTGCTGCCAGGTGTAGCGCAGCTGCTGGTGGCGCACCACCAGAGCCTCACCCTGGGGATAGGCGGCGACGGTGTTATCGAAAGCCTGGCCGATGGTCAACGCCAGCAGCGGCTGGTCTTGCGTACCACGGGTGTAACTGCGATCCGGCTGGAAACCCGAGTGTTCCATGACGACCCCTATTGTCTTTATTAGTGGGTGTGCAGGAGCCAGGCGAAAGGTGCAAAACAGCCTGGCTCCAATCGAAAGCCTCGCTACTCTGGCGCAAGTTGACGTTTACGTAAAGGGCGATTGACAGCCACCGGTCGCAGGTTTACGTTAACGTAAAGGTGAGAGCCAGGCCGCGCCGCTCTCGACATCCTATTCCCTCAATAAAAACAAGTTTGAAGGTGCCCCGCCATGAGTTACCCGACCCTGAACTTCGCCCTCGGTGAAACCATCGACATGCTGCGCCAACAGGTCCAGGCCTTCGTCAAGGCGGAGCTGGCACCCCGGGCAGCGCAGATCGATGTCGACAACCTGTTCCCCGCCGACATGTGGCGCAAATTCGGCGACATGGGCCTCTTGGGCATCACCGTGGCGGAAGAATACGGTGGCGCCGGCCTGGGTTACTTGGCGCATGTGGTCGCCATGGAGGAGATCAGCCGCGGCTCGGCCTCGGTGGCGCTGTCCTACGGCGCGCACTCCAACCTCTGCGTGAACCAGATCAACCGCAACGGCAACCACGAACAGAAGAGCAAATACCTGCCCAAGCTGATCAGCGGCGAACACATCGGCGCCCTGGCCATGAGCGAACCCAATGCCGGCTCCGACGTGGTGTCGATGAAGCTGCGGGCCGACAAACGCGGCGACCATTTCGTGCTCAATGGCAGCAAGACCTGGATCACCAACGGCCCCGATGCCAACACCTACGTGATCTACGCCAAGACCGACCTGGAGAAAGGCCCCCACGGCATCACCGCCTTCATCGTCGAGCGCGACTGGAAAGGCTTCAGCCGCAGCAACAAGTTCGACAAGCTGGGCATGCGCGGCTCCAACACCTGCGAGCTGTTCTTCGATGACGTGGAAGTGCCGGAGGAAAACATCCTCGGCGTGCTCAATGGTGGCGTCAAAGTGCTGATGAGCGGCCTCGACTACGAGCGCGTGGTGCTCTCCGGCGGCCCCACCGGGATCATGCAGGCCTGCATGGACCTGGTGGTGCCCTACATCCACGACCGCAAGCAGTTCGGCCAGAGCATCGGCGAATTCCAGCTGATCCAGGGCAAGATCGCCGACATGTACACCCAGCTCAACGCCAGCCGCGCCTACCTGTATGCGGTGGCCCAAGCCTGCGAGCGCGGCGAAACCACCCGCAAGGATGCCGCCGGAGTGATCCTCTACAGCGCCGAGCGCGCGACCCAGATGGCCCTCGACGCAATCCAGATCCTCGGCGGCAACGGCTACATCAATGAATTCCCCGCCGGCCGCCTGCTGCGCGACGCCAAGCTCTACGAGATCGGCGCCGGCACCAGCGAGATCCGCCGCATGCTGATCGGTCGCGAACTGTTCAACGAAACCCGCTAACGGAGCTGTCCATGGCTATCTTGCATACCCAGCTCAACCCGCGCTCAGCGGAGTTCGTGGCCAACAGCGAGGCGATGCTGGCCCAGGTCGACGCCTTGCACAGCCTGCTCGCCCAGGTCCAGCAAGGCGGCGGCGCCAAGGCCCAGGAGCGCCACACTTCGCGGGGCAAGCTGCTGCCCCGCGAGCGCATCAACCGCCTGCTCGACCCCGGCTCGCCGTTCCTGGAAATCAGCGCCCTGGCCGCCTATGAGGTCTACGGCGAAGACGTACCCGCCGCAGGCGTGATTGCCGGTATCGGCCGGGTGGAAGGCGTCGAATGCATGATCGTGGCCAACGACGCCACGGTGAAAGGCGGTTCCTATTACCCGCTGACGGTGAAAAAGCACCTGCGGGCGCAGACCATCGCCCAGCAGAACCGCCTGCCGTGCATCTACCTGGTGGACTCCGGCGGCGCCAACCTGCCGCGCCAGGATGAAGTGTTCCCGGACCGCGAGCACTTCGGGCGGATCTTCTTCAACCAGGCCAACATGAGCGCTCAGGGCATCCCGCAGATCGCCGTGGTGATGGGCTCCTGCACCGCCGGGGGTGCCTATGTTCCGGCCATGGCCGACGAAGCCATCATGGTCCGTGAACAAGCCACTATCTTTCTCGCCGGCCCGCCCCTGGTGAAAGCCGCTACCGGCGAAGTGGTAAGTGCCGAGGACCTGGGCGGCGCCGATGTGCATTGCAAGATTTCCGGGGTCGCCGACCACTATGCCGAGAGCGACGAACACGCCCTGGCCCTGGCCCGGCGCAGCGTGGCCAACCTCAACTGGCATAAACAGGGCCAATTGCAACAACGCACGCCGATCGCTCCGCTGTATGCCCGCGACGAACTCTATGGCGTGGTCCCGGCCGATCCCAAGCAGCCGTTCGATGTACGTGAAGTCATCGCCCGGCTGGTGGACGGTTCGGTATTCGATGAGTTCAAGGCCCTGTTCGGCACCACCCTGGTCTGCGGCTTCGCCCACCTGCACGGCTACCCGGTGGCCATCCTCGCCAACAACGGCATCCTCTTCGCCGAAGCCGCGCAAAAAGGCGCGCACTTCATCGAACTGGCCTGCCAGCGCGGGATTCCGCTGCTGTTCCTGCAGAACATCACCGGTTTCATGGTGGGGCAGAAATATGAGGCTGGCGGCATCGCCAAGCACGGCGCCAAGCTGGTGACCGCAGTGGCCTGCGCCCAGGTACCGAAGTTCACGGTGATCATCGGCGGCAGTTTCGGTGCCGGCAACTACGGCATGTGCGGCCGGGCCTATGACCCGCGCTTCCTGTGGATGTGGCCCAACGCGCGCATCGGCGTGATGGGGGCCGAGCAGGCCGCCGGAGTCCTGGTGCAGGTCAAGCGCGAACAGGCCGAGCGCGGCGGGCAAAGCTTCGACGCCGCCCAGGAAGCCCAGATCAAGCAGCCGATCCTCGACCAGTACGAGCATCAGGGGCACCCCTACTACTCCAGCGCACGGCTCTGGGATGACGGCGTCATCGACCCGGCGCAAACCCGTGACGTACTGGCCCTGGCCCTGTCTGCGGCCCTCAACGCCCCCATCGAACAGAGCCGCTTCGGCGTGTTCCGCATGTAATCCTGCGCGAGAAGAACATGAGCGACTTCAATACCCTGGAACTGCTGCGTGACCCTCGAGGCTTCGCCACCCTGTGGCTCAGCCGCGAAGACAAGAACAACGCCTTCAACGCCGAAATGATCCGTGAACTGATCCTCGCCCTGGATCAGGTGCAGGGCGACCCGAGCCTGCGCTTCCTGCTGCTGCGCGGGCGCGGCCGGCATTTCAGCGCCGGCGCCGACCTGGCCTGGATGCAGCAATCGGCCGAGCTCGACTACCACACCAACCTCGACGACGCCCGGGAACTGGCGGAGCTGATGTACAACCTGGCCAAGCTGAAGATCCCGACCCTGGCGGTGGTGCAAGGCGCGGCCTTTGGCGGGGCCCTGGGCCTGATCAGTTGCTGCGACATGGCCATCGGCAGTGACGAGGCGCAATTCTGCCTCTCCGAAGTGCGCATCGGCCTGGCACCAGCGGTCATCAGCCCGTTCGTGGTCCAGGCCATCGGCGAACGCGCCGCCCGCCGCTATGCCCTCACCGCCGAACGCTTTGGCGGCCAGCGGGCGCGGGAAATCGGTCTCCTGGCAGAAAGCTATCCCGCCGCAGAGCTGGATCAACAGGTCCAGCAGTGGGTCGACAATCTGCTGCTCAACAGTCCCCAGGCGATGCGCGCCAGCAAGGACCTGCTGCGGGAAGTGGGCAACGGCGCGTTGACCACCGCCCTGCGTCGCTATTGCGAAAACGCCATCGCCCGCATCCGGGTCAGCGCCGAAGGCCAGGAAGGCCTGCGGGCATTCCTGGAAAAACGCCCGCCCAGCTGGCAGTCCGAGACCACGTCCAAGGAGTCCCGTTGATGAGCGCCCCTGTTCTAGACACCCTGCTGGTGGCCAACCGCGGCGAGATCGCCTGCCGGGTGATGCGCACCGCCAAGGCCCTGGGCCTGACCACCGTGGCCGTGCACAGCGCTACCGACCGCGACGCCCGGCACAGCCGTGAAGCGGATATCCGCGTGGACCTGGGCGGCAGCAAGGCTGCCGACAGCTACCTGCAGATCGACAAGCTGATTGCCGCCGCCCGGGCCAGCGGCGCCCAGGCCATCCATCCCGGGTATGGGTTTCTCTCGGAGAACGCCGGTTTTGCCCGAGCCATCGAAGCCGCCGGGCTGATTTTCCTCGGCCCGCCTGCCGCGGCCATCGACGCCATGGGCAGCAAGTCGGCAGCCAAGGCGCTGATGGAAACCGCCGGGGTGCCCCTGGTTCCGGGTTACCACGGTGAAGCCCAGGACCTGGAAACCTTCCGCAATGCCGCCGAACGCATCGGCTACCCGGTGCTGCTCAAGGCCACCGCGGGCGGTGGCGGCAAGGGCATGAAAGTCGTCGAGGACGTCAGCCAACTGGCCGAAGCCCTGGCCTCGGCCCAGCGCGAAGCCCAGTCGTCCTTCGGCGATTCGCGGATGCTGGTGGAAAAGTACCTGCTCAAGCCACGGCACGTGGAGATCCAGGTGTTTGCCGACCAGCACGGCAACTGCCTGTACCTCAACGAACGCGACTGTTCGATCCAGCGCCGCCACCAGAAAGTGGTCGAGGAAGCTCCGGCCCCGGGCCTCAGCCCCGAACTGCGCAAGGCCATGGGCGAAGCCGCGGTGCGCGCGGCCCAGGCCATTGGCTACGTGGGCGCGGGCACCGTGGAGTTTCTCCTGGATGCCCGTGGCGAATTCTTCTTCATGGAGATGAACACCCGATTGCAGGTGGAACACCCGGTCACCGAGGCCATCACCGGTCTGGACCTGGTGGCCTGGCAGATCCGCGTGGCCCGCGGCGAAACCCTGCCCATCAGCCAGGAGCAGGTGCCACTGCGCGGGCATGCGATCGAAGTACGGCTGTATGCCGAAGACCCGGCCAACGACTTTCTTCCGGCCACCGGGCGCCTGGAGCTGTACCGCGAATCGGTTGCAGGCCCCGGTCGGCGGGTGGACAGCGGTGTCGAGGAAGGCGACAGCGTTTCGCCCTTCTACGACCCGATGCTGGGCAAGCTCATTGCCTGGGGCGAAGACCGCGAGCAGGCGCGCCTGCGGTTGCTGAGCATGCTGGACGAGTTCGTCATCGGTGGCCTGAAGACCAACCTGGCGTTTCTGCGGCGCATCATTGCCCACCCGGCCTTTGCCGAAGCGCAGCTGGATACCGGCTTTATCCCTCGCTATCAGGAGCAGTTGCTGCCAGCCGCAGGCGAGCTGAGTGCAGACTTCTGGCAAGCGGCCGCCCACGCCTTCAGCCAGAGCCAGCCGCCACGCACACGAAGCGATGATCCCGACTCGCCATGGTCCGCCATCAACGGCTGGCGCAACGGCCTGCCAGCGCAAACCAGCCTGCACCTGAGCTGCGCCGGCCAGGATCAGGCCATCAGCCTTGGCGCTCGCACTGCGGCCTTTGAGCTGCAGGGCGAGCACCTATGGACAGAGCAACAGGGACTGCGCCGCGAGCACCGGGCCATCCGCCGCGGCGACACCCTGTACCTGAACTGGCAGGGCGACACACATGCCGTCAGCGCCTATGACCCGATTGCCGCGGCCGAAGCCAGCCATAGCCAGCAAGGCGGGCTGACTGCGCCGATGAATGGCAGCATCGTTCGGATATTGGTCAGCCCGGGGCAAAGCGTCGAGGCCGGTGCACAACTGGTAGTGCTGGAAGCCATGAAGATGGAACACAGCATTCGTGCCCCCCAGGCCGGGGTCATCAAGGCGCTGTATTGCCAGGAAGGCGAAATGGTCAGCGAAGGCAGTGCATTGGTGGAGTTGGAATAACTCCCAAGTAAGAAAGCCCCTTCCTGTTTGCAGGAAGGGGCTTCTAGGGAAAGTTAAAACTTCGCAGTAGCTTGTACGACTACACCAATAATCCGGCACTTGTCGCTGTAGAGCATCTTCGGATAAGTAGGATTGAGCGGAACCAGGTAACGCAAACCACCCTCTTGCACCAACTTGCGGAAGATCGCCTCGTCACTACCAGGACACTGTACAACCACCAACTTCCCGGGTTCGGCGCCAATCGCCGGATCCACCAGGATCAGCATGTCCTGGCTGATGCTCAGACCGCTGGGAGCGATCATCGCGTCGCCGACCACCACCAGCCAGAATGCCGCGCCCCGGGCCTGATAGTCGGAAAGCTCGTAGCGCTCCGGCACGTAGGCAGGCTGCCCGTCTTCGCGAACCTCGCCGGCCACCCGCCAATCGCTCACCGGGTAACGGAAGTACGGGTTGTACTTGTTGAGCAGCGCAGGCCCGTCTGCCAGGGGCTCGCCATCGTCTCCTAGCAAGGGTTTCTCGCGGACCACCAGGGCCACTTCGAGAAAGCCCATGCCGATCTCTTCCAGCACCCGGTTCATGTCTTCGATCTTCGGTTGGCGGCGCTTGCTCAACCAGTGACCGATACCCCCTTGAGACATGCCCAGGCGCTCGGCGAGCTTTTCCTGTGTGACCTTGCGGCCTTTCATGTTGGCTTTGACCAACTCGATCCATTTGTCCATGGGCCGAACAATACGTTGTGTATTTCCAGCCTCAACACACAACTTGTAGTATTTGAAATCCCGTCACAATTACAATGTGTATTAACATCGGCCTACCCCTATTTCCTTTCTCAGACAGGGCAGAACACTTCATGAACACAAGCAGCAAGGACGTGCCGGAACTCGATACAGAGACCACATTAAGCTCACTCAAGGACAGCCAGGCTGCCCGACGCGCAATGGACTATTACTTGAAGCCGGCCATTACCGAGTCAGACAAGGAAGAGAAGTTCTTCGAAATCAGGCGCAGCCTGAGCAGCGAGGAAGCCATGATCCACGCCTCCGACCTGCTGCGCTGTGCAGCGGCCACCGCCTACGATGCAGCGGACAATCTGCGGGGAGCCAATCGCGACCTGGCGTTTTCAGTGGTGCACATGATCGATCTGGCCAAGGCCCTGGTGGACAAATCACTGGAAAGCCAGCGCGTTGAGTCGAACTGAAGCCCTGCGTACGGCTGGACGTGAAGCCAGCGACGGGAAAAAACGGAAGTGGAAAAATATTTTCCGGAAGGCGGGGAAAAACATTTGACTTGCAAATGATAATGATTATTATTGCAAGCAACTGATCGCGAGATCAGTCGATAGCCCAAAGGACCTTAGGTCGGACCTTTGGATTATCTCCTCATCAGGCTAATCACGGTTTTTGACCCGGCTTTTTGCCGGGTCTTTTTTTTTTGCCAGTTTTTCTGGCTTGGCTTCAGGCTAATGAAGACTGTAGGTGTCGCAAAAAATAATGGCGGCGATGATAGCAAAAGAATGTCCTTTTGCAAGCAAACGCCCGTCGTAAAAGCCTCGCAAATCAAAAAGTAGCGCTTGAGAATCAATCGCATAGCCACTAAGCTTCGTCTGCGTCAAGGACGACGCCCCCCTTCTTTTACCCCCCCTTCTGTGTAGAGTAGCGCTCATAACAATCCTGATAAGGAATCGATTATGACCGTGGGCAATCACACTTCTTTTGATATTTGCGCTGATTTCGACAGTGGCAACATCGACGTACTGGATATCAGCAACCCGTTGCAGGCACTGCTGGCCATCCGCCCGGATACCCGCAGCCCGCACTTCCAGTGGTTTCATTTCAAGGTCAGCGGCCTGCATGTCGGCCAGGAACACTGGTTTCGCCTGACCAACGCCAGCCAGTCCTCCTACAACAAAGCCTGGACCGGCTACCAGGCAGTGGCCTCCTACGACCATGTGAACTGGTTTCGCGTACCGACGATCTTCGAAGGCGACGCCTTGCGCTTCAACCTGGAAGCCACCCAGACCCATGCCTGGTTCGCCTACTTCGAACCCTACAGCCGTGGCCGCCACGACTGGCTGATCGACCAGGCCCTGACCAAGGCCGGCACCGAGTTGCTGGCCGTGGGTAAAAGCGTCGAAGGCCGGGACATCCAGTTGCTGCGCAAAGGCAGCGGCGCGCCAGGCCAACGCAAGATCTGGATCATCGCCCAGCAGCATCCCGGTGAGCACATGGCCGAATGGTTCATGGAGGGCGTGATCGAGCGCCTGTTCCGTCACGATGATGCGGAGCTCAACGCGCTACTGGCCAAGGCCGACCTGTACCTGGTGCCGAACATGAACCCCGACGGCGCATTCCACGGCCACTTGCGCACCAACGCCCAGGGCCAGGACCTGAACCGTGCCTGGCAGACCGCCAGCCAGGAACTCAGCCCGGAAGTGCTGTTCGTCCAGCAGCAGATGGAACAATACGGCGTCGACCTGTTTCTCGATGTGCACGGCGATGAAGAGATTCCCCACGTGTTCACCGCCGGCTGCGAAGGCAACCCGGGCTATACCCCGCGACTGGAGAAGCTCGAGGAGCATTTCCGCAGCCACCTGAAACGCCAGACCCGGGACTTCCAGACCACCCATGGCTACACCCGGGACAAACCCGGCCAGGCCAACATGGCCCTGGCTTGCAATGCCGTCGGGGAAAAGTACGACTGCCTGGCCCTGACCCTGGAAATGCCCTTCAAGGACCACGATGACAACCCCAACCCGCTCACCGGCTGGTCGGGCAAACGCTCCATGCAACTGGGCAAGGATGTGCTGAGCACCCTGGCCGACCTGGTGGATCACCTGCGCTGAACCCGACTGAGGGCTGCGCCCCCCGTTGCGCAGCCCTCAGTCACCCTCCCCGACCGGCACCCGCCGGCAATCCTCCGGCCCCAGCAAGCGCCCGTCCGCCGAGCGCAGTTCCAGCGCGCGCAACGGCTGCCCGGTCTGCCGGTCGACCATCCGTGAATGCGCTTCCCCTTCCTGGTAGAAAAACGCTTCGCCCCATTGGCGCAAGCCGATGATCAGGGGAAACAGCCCCCTGCCCTTTTCCGTCAGCACGTACTCCTGGTAGGCACTGCCATCGGACGCCGGGACAACCTCGAACACCCCATGTTCCACCAGGGTCCGCAGGCGTGTGGCCAGGATGTTCTTGGCCATGCCGAGGTTGCGCTGGAACTCGCCAAAACGGCGGATTCCGTCAAAGGCATCCCGCACGATCAGCAGCGACCACCAGTCGCCAATGGCGTCCAGTGAGCGGGCAACCGGGCACTCGGCATCTTGCAGGCTGGTGCGCTTGACCATGTAGGGCATTCTCCGATCAGGCCAAAGGAAAGTGGTTGCAATATAAAACCACGATCTTTACCGTACAACTGGTTTCATTATAAAACCAAAACCCGGAGCCCAACATGTCAGCCAATTCTTCCCCTCATGCCTCGCCTGCTCTTTCCACCAAAGTGGTGCTGCTATTCGCCATCGCCTGCGGTCTGGCGGTGGGTAACGTCTACTACGCCCAGCCACTGCTGGATGCCATGGCTCATACCTTCGACCTGGCGCCGGCCACCGTGGGCATCGTCATCACCCTGACCCAGGTCGGCTATGGCCTGGGCCTGCTGTTGCTGGTGCCCCTGGGGGACCTGTACAACCGGCGACGGCTGATCGTGACCCAGACCCTGCTCTCGGTGCTGGCCCTGCTCACCGTGGCCCTGGCCCCGAGCAGCGCCTGGCTGCTGCTGGGCATGGCCTGCATCGGCCTGCTGGCGGTGGTAACCCAGGTACTGGTGGCCTACGCCGCCAACCTGGCCCCAGCAGAGCAACGCGGCCGAACCGTGGGCATGGTCACCAGCGGCGTGGTGGTAGGCATCCTGCTGGCCCGTACCGTGGCCGGGACCATGGCCGACCTGGCGGGCTGGCGTTCGGTCTATCTGTTGTCCGCCGGGCTGACCCTGCTGGTGGCCCTGGCCCTGTGGAAAACCCTGCCTACCCGCGAGCAACCCAAGGCCACCCAGGGTTACGGGCAATTGCTCGGTTCGCTGCTGCAACTGTTCAGGGAGGAAAAAGTGCTGCGGGACCGGGCGGTGCTGGCGATGCTGATCTTCGCCGCCGGCACCGTGCTGTGGACGCCATTGGTGTTGCCATTGAGTGCCCCGCCACTGTCCTTGTCCCACACCGAGATCGGCCTGTTCGGCCTCGCCGGCGCGGCAGGCGCCCTGGGCGCGGCACGGGCCGGGCACCTGGCCGACCGCGGCCTGGCGCAGTGGACCAGCGGCCTGGCACTGGGCCTGATGCTGCTGTCCTGGCTGCCCATTGCCTTCACTCAATCGTCCCTGTGGGCCCTGCTGTTCGGGGTAATCAGCTTCGACCTGGGCCTGCAGGCCGTGCACGTCACCAGCCAGAGCCTGATCTACAGCGTGCGCCCCGAGGCGCAGAGCCGACTGGCCGCCGGCTACATGCTGTTCTATTCCCTGGGCAGCGCCGCAGGCTCCATCGCCGCCACCGCCACCTATGCCTGGGCCGGCTGGGCCGGGGTCTGCCTGCTGGGGGCCGGGATCAACGGCGTGGCGCTGATCTACTGGCTGTGGAGCCTGGCCCCGGGCAAAGCCGCGGCCAGGGTGGGTTGCGCCACTTGAGCCCGGCGCCGCCGGGTTCAATCAACCGCGGCCGCGCAACATGCTCTGCAGCACGCCATCGCGACGCACCCAACCATGGAACAGCGCCGCGGCCAGATGCAGCAGCACGGTGAAAAACAGCAGGTACGCCAGATAACCATGGGCCTTGCGCAACACCGCAAACAGCTGGGCATTGGCCGGCAGGATCGCCGGCAGTTGCAGCGAACTGCCGAGCATCACCGGGTCGCCGGCCGCCGAGATCATGCCCCAGCCCAGCAGCGGCAGGCTCAGCATCAAGGCGTACAGCAGCACATGGGAGGCCTTGGCCACCAGCACCTGCCAACCCGGCAGGTCTGCCGGCAACGGCGGTTGTCGGGTGTAGAAACGCACCCATAGGCGCACCAGCACCAACAGCAAGATGGCGATCCCCAGGGGCTTGTGCAGGTGGATCAGCCATTCATGACGCGCGGAAACCGAGGCCACCATGCCGGCGCCGATGAACAGCATGGCGATGATCAGCAACGCCATCAGCCAGTGCAGCAGGCGCGCCAGGGGAGCGAAATGTCGAGGTTGGCTATTCATGGACGTGGCTCCTGGGCGCCGGGCAATTGGCTGACTTCGCTGGTGCGACGCAGGTAGGAACTGGCGTAGGCCGCAGAGCGCGCTGCCAGCAGGGGGTCGTCGGACGCCTGGATGCCGCTGGGGAGGATCAGCGGATCGTAATTGATGTCCCGACACTCGCCGCTGTTCTGCGCCTGGGTGCTTTGCAGCACCAGGGTCCCGGCGTTGATTACCGGCCGCTGCGCCGGCCAGGCCTTGCTGGCGTCATCCGTGGGGTCGCCGGGCGCCGCCAGGGTGATCTGCAAGCGCCAGCGCAGCGGCCCTTGGGCCAGGCGCCGAGCCAGGTCCTGCTCCAGGTAGTCGGCGCCTTGCGGGGCACTGCCTGCATCAGGCCCATCCCGGGTCTCGGGCACTACCCCCCAGCGCACTGCCTGGCGCTTGCCGCTGCCATCCACCAGGTAGAAGGCATTGATCCCGTTGTAGCTTTCACTGGCATAGCTGGCCGAAGGTTTGGCGTCCTTGACCCATTGCAAAAACGGCGCCGCCTCGGGATGGCTGGCGAAGAATGCCGGCACTTTGCTCGGGTCCGGCTTGCCCGTGGCCGGATCAGGGGAGCCGGCCTGTTGCAACTGATAGAAGGCTTCGGGAGTGCCCACCGGGAACACCGGCATGCTGTTCATCCCGGTCCGCCACTGCTGGCCGTTGGCCTGGAGGAAACGCAGCGCCAGGCTGCGGATCGGCACGCTGCTGTCCGGCGCATAGGGATTGCCACTGGGCAGGGCAAAGCGCCCCACCACCGGCGTGCGTGCCTCATTGAACACCTGCGCCGTGGAGTAGGCCCGGGCCTCGCCGCTGCTTTCGAAGTAGCCGATGACGCACACCCCTTTGGCGTGATTGCGGCGATACCCCGGGTGCACGCCATTGTTGGTTTCCAGCACATCCACCAGGGCTTTGGGGGTCAGGCGACCGGGATCGAGGCTGCCATGCACATAGGCCAGAGCCGCCGCAGCGACGGCCACCACCAGGGCGATTGCCCCCAGGCGCAGGGTCAGGCTGACGGGCCCCAGGGGTGGGCGGTCGGGCTTTGATGAAGGATCAACCATGGGACATCTCCAATACGCATAGCCATGAGGGCAAGGACCTGTCAGACGCAGCTCGCCCAGGGTTATTCCACGACCGGTATTTATTTTCCTGCGGCTGGAATAACCTGCTGTGCGGCGCGTCTTCCTAGCCTCAAGCCTAGTGACTGGCCCAGCATCCGCAGGATTTCATGAACGATCTCGACCAACAGCTACGCCCGCTGATTCCAAGGCTGCGCCGCTTTGCCCTGTCCCTGACGCGCCAGCCCAGCAGCGCCGACGATCTGGTGCAGGCCTGCCTGGAACGCGCCCTCGCCGGATGGACCGAGAAACGCCCCGAAGGCGACCTGCGGGCCTGGCTGTTCGCCATCCTCTACCGGCAGTTCCTCGATGCCCACCGGCGTTCCCGACGCTACGCGCGGATGCTGGAGTTCTTCACCGGCCGTGACGACAGCCAGCCCTCGGTGGAGCGCACGGTGATGGCGCAATCGACCCTGGAAGCCTTCGACCGCCTGAATGCCGAACAGCGCGCCCTGCTGCTCTGGGTGTCGGTGGAAGGCTTGAGCTACAAGGAGATCGCCGAGATTCTCCAGGTGCCCACCGGCACCGTGATGTCGCGCCTGTCCCGGGCCCGCCAGGCCCTGCGCCAACTCAGCGACGGCGAAATCAGCAGCCCTTCTCTACGGATACTCAAATGATCAGCCTGCCCCCCAGCGACAGCGACTTGCACGCTTATGTCGACCACCAACTCAGTGAGCAGGACCGCCGGTTGCTGGAACACTACCTGGCCAGCCACCCGCAGGTGGCGGCCCGGGTCCAGGCCTGGCAGCAGGACGCCCAGCACCTGCGGGCGGCCCTGGGTGGTGCCCTGCTGCAGCCGGCCAACCCGGCGCTGGACCCTGTGCAGATCCGCGCGCGCCTGAAGCAACGTAGCCTGCGCCGCCTGGCCAGTGCCGCGGTGCTCCTGGTGGCGGTGGGCGTGGGCGGCCTGAGCGGCTGGCAGGCGCGGGAACTGACCCTGGCCGGCAGCAGCGTGCTGCCCATGACCGACGCCCTGCAGGCCTATCGTCTGTTTGCCGAGCAGGGCATGCTCCCCGCGGACTTCAAGGTACAGGGCAATCAGAGCATGCAGGCCTGGCTGGACCGTTACTTCACCCAGGCCAGCCCATTGCCGGATCTGCAGGGGGCCGGGTTCAGGGCCGTCAGCGGACGCCTGCTGAGCACCGAGCAAGGCCCGGCGGCCATGGTGCTGTACGAGGATCGCGAGGGGCGCAAGGTCAGCTTCTACATCCGCCCGCCAGGGCCGCAGAACAAACTGCTACCCCCGGGCAGCCGCCGCGAGGGCCCGTTGCAGGCGCAGTACTGGTCCGGCCAGGGCTACAACTACGCCATGGTCGGCCCGGCGGAAATTCCCCTGTAGCCCTCAGAAGCCCACGTCCAGCACCACGTTGTCGATATAGGTGCCGGCCGGCGGGGTGCTCTGGTCGGTGTAGATCCTGGCGTTGTAGTTGAAGATCTGGCTGCCGGTGCCCAGGCCGTTGCCGGGGTTCACCTCGGCATCGGTGCTGGAGCGCCGGGCACTGCCGACACTGCCCCAGCGGGTGCTACCGGCACTCTTGAAGATGTCGTAGGCCAGGTAGTTGCTGCCGGAAATCATCTGCCTGCGCCCCCCCGCACTCACCGGGTGCTGGCCGTCGCTCAGGCCCACGGTGTAGGCACTGCCCTTGGTGCAGGCCAGGTTGATGGTCTGCCCGGTCACCGTCGCGAAGGCGCTGATCACCGGCGCGCTGCCGAAACTGATGTTCGGCGCAGTGATCACGCAATCGTTGGACACCGTCATGTTCACGGTCAGGCTCTGGGTACCGCTGCCGACATCCCTGCCCAGACAGATCCCCAGGGCGCCGATTCCGGAGCAATAGTTCCAGCTCCAGAGAATGCTCAGGTTCTCGGTATAGACCCCCGCCGCAACGTTGCTGCCGGTGAGCGTACCCAGGTAGATGGGCACCGTCTTGGCCACGGTCGGGCTGCCCAGCAGGCCCAGCAGGTCGATGATGGAATTGCGGGCGAAGTCGAACTGCACCCCGCGGGTGATCGGATAGCTGGTGCTGTTGTTGGCGTACAGGGTGTAGCTGATGACGTCGCCGGTAGGTCCCACCATGCCGCTGGTGGTGGAGGTGATGGTGGCGTAGAAATGATCGTTGCTGGCCAGAATGCTCAGCAGCGAGCCGGTACAGCTCAGCCCGGCATTGGTGGTGGAGGCCGGCTGCGAGGTGGTGCGCACCAGGATCGAGCTGACGGTACCGAAGCCTGCCGGCGCGGTCGGGACCGTTGTGCACAGTGCCTGGGCCGTGCACGACAGCACGCTCGCCAGCAGCCCCAGTATTGCCTGTCGCCATCCCTTGCCCGCATTCACACGCCACGCTCCTTGATCCGGTGATACCGCCGTTACTGACAGACCAGCGGGCCGATCAACGGCACCTGCTGCTGTTGCATGTCGATGTCGAACTGCGCCCGGCAGGTCTTGCCGTCGGCCAGTTCCACGTGCAGGGTGTTTTGGGGCGCGAGGTTTTCCAGATAGACCAGCCCATCCCAGCCGACCACCGTCCGCGCCCCGCTCTGCTCATGAGTGACGTTGCTGCCCAGGGGCAGCTCGCGCTGCTGGGCGTCCACCAGCACCACGCTGGCGGCAATGATCCGGGTCAGCGGAAACTCCAGCAGGTAGCCGCTGCCACGCCGCACCGCCACCCGCTGCTCGACATTCGGGCTCTGCACGTTGGCCGGCAGGTTCAGCGGATCGATCTCGTACTTGCCGCGGTAATAGGCGCTGCTCCAGGGCACCAGCAGATGGCCGTTCTTGTCGGTCTGGCCCACCAGCTGGTTTTCATAGCGCACCGGGATGTCCTTGTAGCCGTCGGTACTGACCACCACGAAGGCGTCGTCGATCTGGTTGGCGGCGAACACCTGGCGGTCCATCCACACCAGTGAACCGCTGGCATCGGCCCAGCGGGTCTCGGCATCGCTGGTGCCATAGACCCCGGCCTGCAGGCGCACCGACTGCAGGCGCCAGGTCACATCGGCCTGGCGATAGTCGGCGCCACTGCCGGTGGCGTAGCCAAGGTTGTAGCCAACCCCGCCTTCGATCGGCACCGAGCGGCTGAAGTTGACCCGCTGGCGGTTTTCCCCGGTCTTGCTGCGCTCGTTGCTCAGGCTCAGGCTGCCGTGCAGGTCGAAGGGGATCACCAGTTGTGCCTGCATGGCCCAGTGGCTGTCGCCGATCTCGCGGTTGGCCGACAGGTAGAAGCTGCTGCTGTGCCACAACGGCTTGCTCCAGGTCAGGTTCAACAGCCGGGTACGGGTCGAGTCGGCGGCGCGCACGTCGAAGTAACCGGCGCCCAGGCTGCCGAAGCGCTCCAGGTTGAGGCTCAGGGTCAGTTGCTCGCTACGCTGGCTGAGGCTGGTGTAGGGGCTGTCGACCACCGTCAGGTCGGCGTACTGATCACGCCGCTGCACCCGCTGGTAGGCGACGCTGTAGCGCTGGCTGCTGTACTGATAGCCAAGGCTCAACTGCTGGCCGCCGTCGCCGTCGAAACGGCTCTGGCTGACGGCGGTATTGATCACCCCGAACTGCCCCAGCCGCAGGTTGCCGCCGACCCCGCCCAGGGTCAGGGAGTCCGAGGCTTCGGCATGGCCTTCCAGGGTCAGGCTGTCGCTCAGGCCGTAGCGCAGGCTGCTGGAAGTCACCCCCGGGCCATAGCCGAAGTCGCGCAGGGTGTAGTCCCGGCGCAAGGTGCCCGCGGCCACCGAGAAGTCCGTCAGGCCCTTTTGCAGCAAGGTGCTGGTGACGTAGAACGGCACCGTGGTGGACACCTGCCGGCCAAGGGCATCGGTGGTGACCACCACCGCTTCGCCGGCGCCGTTGATGAAGGGAATGTTGGTCAGGGTGTAGGGGCCGGGCTGCAGGTCGGCGCTGCTGGATTTGTAGCCGTTGATGAACAGGTCCACCGAGGACGGCACCGCTGCTTCCCCGGCGAACTGCGGCAAGGGATAGGTCACCAGGTCCGGACGCACCGAGAAATCCCGGGACAGTTGCACCCCGCCCAGGCGCACCGAGTTGCTCCAGGGCAAGGCGCCACTGATCAGGTCACCGGCCTCGTAGGTCAGCAGGCGTTCATCGTCGGAAAAACGCCAGGTGGTGTCATAGCGTCGGTAACCGTTGTTCAGGGAGTTGTTCCCCACCCCCGACAGGGTCTGGCGGTACTGCCCGGTGTTGGACAGCGTGCCCCAGGAGTCGAACAGCCGCACCTCGTTCCAGGCCGCCAGGTAGGTGCCGCCGTCATCGGTGTCGTTGAGGTACAGGTCGTAGTTGAGCAACCCGCCGAAGCTGCTCAGGGCCGGGGTCCGTGGGTAGGCCTGGCGGCTGCCGATGAATTGCTCCGGCAGCCAGTCGGGCGGTACGTCCAGCAGCAGCCGCTGGCCCTGGCTGTCGTAGTCGCTGTGCAGGCCCGGCAGGCTGTCCAGGTCGACCTCGGCGCCCAGCCCCTCGGGCAGCTTGATCCCGGTTTCACGCAGGGTCTGCGCCGGCAGAAACAGCCGGCCGGAGCGCTGCTCCACCGCCACCACCTTCCCTGTGTTCATCTGATTGATCACCAGTTCCAGAAACAGCTGTGCATCGGCCATCGACTCCAGGCTGCTGGGCGGCGGCGGCAGTTCGCCCGCCGGCACCCCTGCGGCCAGCATCAGGCTACACAGGCCGGTCACCAGCCCTTGCCACCTGCGAAAACGCCGAGCCGGGTCCTGGCTCATTGCGGGCTCAAGTCCATCTATGGACATCTCCATCCCGGGGCGGATGCGCCACCGCGCTCACATCCGTCCGTACCTCTCCCCACCGGCCGTCCGACTGGCGGCCGCGTTGCGCCCGAGGCTCAGTGCGTAGGCGCCAGGTCCTGTACCTGCGGTGCTCCATTGACCCGCAGTTGCAGGGTCGACTCGGCCGCCAGGGTTTCCGGCACCGGCCAGCGCATCACCGCCCCGGGCAACACATAGCCCAGCAGCCCAGGCGCCACGGGCCGGGCCTGCCCGCCCTGCTTGAAGGCCACATCGGTCAGGCGGGCGTGCACCGCGCCCTGGTTGCGCAGCTCGAAAAACGTCTTGCCGTCCACTGCCACCTTGCGCCAGCTCAGGTCCGGCACGCCGGCCCCCTTGGGATCGCGTGGACGGGAGGTGTCTTCCTTGCTCCACAGCCCGGCGCCATAGGCGAACAAAGGCACCGAGTAGCGCATCTGGAAGCGGATCGCTGCCGCACTCTTGGCATCCCCTTCCGGGGTGATGGGCTTGGCCGAGGGAATCTCGTCGATGATGATCCGGTACGCCAGCTCCTGCCCCGGTGGCACCTCGCGGGTGCGGGTCAGGCGTACCAGTTGCTTCTGCCCCGGCTCGATCTTCGCCACCGGCGGGCTGCCGATGACATCGCGCTGGTTCTGGTACTGGTCGGCAAAGCCGCTCTGGCTCCAGGCAAACACCCGGATCTGCAGGTTGGCGGTCTCGGTACCGCGGTTCTCCAGCCACAGCGCGCTGGCCTGCTGATCGGCCTCCAGTACCGGGTCGATCGGCCAGATCAGCACCGAACTGGCGGCCTGGACCCTGGGTACAACTGCCAACAGCCCCGCCAGGATCAGATAACCGGTCCCCCGCATGCCCTGCAAAGGTAAATGCATACTGCTACTCCTTGTCCGCCTGCCGGCTGGTTATGAATGCGCCCCATCACCACGACAGCTGCACCTGCAGCACATCGCTGTACGTCCCCCCAGGCTGATTGCCCGGCAACTGCACCTGCCCGTAGATCGGCAGGCTGATGTTATTGGCATCGCTGTAGGCCACGGCCACGCTCTGGCCTATCCCCAGGCTCTGGCTGTAGCCCGCATCGCGAAACAACTGATAGGCCACCCGCGCACTGCCGCTATTGAGCTGCATGTGCCGGCCGCTGCTGTTGTACTGGCCTCCGTCCACCGTCATGTTCAGGGTCACCCCCGGCGTGCACTGCAACTGCACGCCCCCGGTGAGCGCCACTCTGACCGTGCTGGTGGACAGCGCCGACTGGCTGCCGAAGGCCAGGCTGCCGTAGTTGCTGACGCCCCCCACCACCAGGCACCCGGCGGTGATGGTGGCGCTGACCTGGAAGCTCTGGCTGGTGGCCGCAGCGATCCACCCCGGCCAGGCACTCGCGCAGGCCAGGAGCAGCAGCGCACAAGCGTGGCTGGCCATGGCATCAGAAGGTCAGTTGCACGGACACCGTATCGGTGTAGGTGCCGGCCGGTAGCCCCGCCTTGCCCACCGCCTGGCCATAGAGGTTCACGGTTTGCGCCACCCCGGTGCTTGGCGCCAGGTTGATCACGCCGTTGATCGCGACGATCTGCGAATGCCCGGAGTCGGTGTACAGGTCATAGGGCACATAGTTGGCCACCCCGTCGAACAGGGCCCGGGTGCCACCGGTGGACTTGCCGTCATTGGCGCCGCCCTGGATGGTCAGGGTCGGCGTGGTGCCGGTGGAGCAGAGGATCGACAGCGCGCCGCCACCGCCGCCCAGCACCTGGCCGGTGGCCGTGGTGAACAGGCTGTTGGTGGTGCCGAAGTTCAGGGCACCGAAGTTCAGCCCGGTGCTGCCGCCGACGCCGTTGACCTGGCAACTGCTGGTGAGGATCAGGGTCGAGCTGATCTGCCCGGTGACCGTGGTGGCGGCATTGGCCGTTGAAGCCATGACCAGCCCCAACAGAGGCCAGCCGATTCTGGATACAAGCGCGTGCATGATGTGTGTCCTCTCATGGTTTACCAATCCAGCGTGATGGTCAGGGTGTCGGTGTAGAGCCCTGCCGGAACCGCGCGGGTATTCGCGACCACAGAGCCGAACACCGGGATGGGAATCCGTCTGCCGCTGCTCACTGCGAAATTGCGCTGCTGGCCGATGCTGTAGCTGTCGCTACCGGATGCATCGACGAACAATCGATAGGGGATGGTCTGGCGGCCATTGCTCAAGCGCCGGGTCGTGCCGTCGCCGTTGAGGCCGCCATTGATGGTCACGGTGAAGCCGGTGACCGAGGAGTTGCAGGCCACCTGCAGCTGGCCCTCGGCGCTGTTGGTGAGGCTGGCCTTGATCGGCGCGACCCAGGTCGGGCCCTGCTGGCCGAAGTTGAGCATGCCCGGGTCGCCGATCGGGCTGGCAGATGGATCGCCGCCGCTGCTGACCTGGCAGGCAGCGGTAATCACCAGGCGTGCCTGGATCTGCCCGCTGATTGCCGCCTGGGCGTCGTCCGCCAACAGGCACAACGAACCCAGGGCGACAATCGTCCAGGTCCTGCCTTTCATTGCAGCCATCCCAGTTCCATCAGGACTCCCACATGGGCCGTTCACCATGAACCGCCCTCCCTGCTCTGCCCCGTTACTCGTGGCAGCATTCATGCCCCGGCCCTACCAGGTCAGGGTCACTTTCAATACATCGGAATAACCGCCGGCCCGGGGGATCTCGGCCAAAGGTTCGATACGCCCGTACAAGGGCAGGTCCACCGTGCCGGAATCCGGCACCCGGCCACTGACCGGTACATTCACCGGCAGCGGAATCCGCCGGGCCGGGTCCTGGTAGAGGCGATAAGGAATGGGTTTGCCGGCCCGGGTGTTGCTGGCCAGGTAGCGCACTTCGCCGACACCACCGTGCAGGCCGCCGTCGATGCGCATCTGATAGGGGGTATCGGGGTTGCATTCCAGGCGCGGCTGGCGGCTGCCCGGCAGTGCCGCCGACAAGGGCCCGGCCGGGTCGTCCAGGCGCGCGGTGCTGCCGAAGTCCAGGGTACCGAGCTGTTCGATCCCCGCTTCGCGCTGCTGGCCGACCAACTGGCAGCCACGCAGCACATCGACCCGGACCTGCACCTGCAAGTCCGCGGCCCCTGCTGTCGCGCTGAGCAATGCGCTCATCACTGCCACACCCTTATATCCATTCAAGGCCTCAATCCTTATGAGGAGCATTCGCTGAAGTCAGGTTAGCAACCCGCGGGGAAACCGCCAGTTAGCGTATTAATTGCTCACGGCATGAGCGCTGCGCCGGGACGGCTGCAGCCATGCCTTTTCGAGATGACTGGCCGGGGCATTTTCTATTGGTTAAATTGGCACGCCGCTCTTAAGGTGAGCGGCCTGGAACCATCGGGGTAATCAACATTGGCCGCTTTACCGCCAAAACCTGCACAGACTCGATCTCCCTGGCGTCGCCTGTTCGCCAGGCCCACCCGCCGCCCGAGCGCCGCTGGCGCGCTGATCCATGACTACTTTCGCCATAAGGCCCTGGACCTGGGCTACACCCTGAGCCATGGCCAGTTGCAGGTGATCGAGCGCATGGGGCAACTGGCCGACGCCCTGGAGCAGGCCACCCCGCAGGCGCCGAGCCTGTACCTGTATGGCGCCGTGGGGCGGGGCAAGAGCTGGCTGCTGGACGGCTTCTTCCGCGCCCTGCCCATCGCCGAGAAACAGCGCCTGCATTTCCATGACTTCTTCGCCCAACTGCACCAGGGCATGTTTCGCCACCAGCAGCAGGCCGATGCCCTGGAAACCACCCTGGATGAGCTGCTCCGCCAGTGCCGGGTACTGTGTTTCGATGAGTTCCATGTCCACGACATCGGCGACGCCATGCTCATCACCCGGCTGTTCAAGGCCCTGTTCAAGCGCGGCATCGTGCTGCTGGTGACCTCCAACTACGCCCCCGAAGGCCTGCTGCCCAACCCGCTGTACCATGCCCGCTTCAAACCGGTGATCGAACTGATCAACGCGCGCATGCAGGTCATGGAAGTCGGCGGTGCCGAGGATTACCGGACCCACGCGCAAACCCACGAGCAACAGGCCTTTACCCGGGGGCAGTATCTCTGGCCCGGCACCGCGGCCCAGCGCCAGGCGCTCACGCTGCCCGAACGCCACGCCCCGGCAACGCTGCTGCAGGTCGGCAGCCGCCAGCTGACCACCCGCCAGCGCCAGCAGCGCAGCATCCGCTTCGAATTCAACGACCTGTGCCAGCAGCCCACGGCAGTCATGGACTACCTGGAACTGAGCCGCCAGTTCGACACCTGGATCATCGATGAACTGCCGCCACTGGCGGAGTGCTCGATCGCCGCCCAGCAGCGCTTCATCAACCTGATCGACGTGCTCTACGACCAGGACAAGCGCCTGCTGCTGATCGGCCAGCGCCCGCTGGCCGAAAGCCTGGGCGGCCACGCCATCGACCTGGCCCGCACCCGCAGCCGCCTCGGGCAATTGCAGGAAATCGGCCCCGAGCACCCGCTTGAGCGAATAGCCACATGAGTTCGATCAGCTTTTGCGAGCTGGTGTGCCTGCACCTGCAAGATTCAACCCTCAAGCACTCCCGGCTATTTGGCCTGGAGAGTTTCTCGGCAGCCGAACTGGCGGCCAAAGGCTATGAGCGGGTCGGCGAGCCCCAGGACTTTCACCAGTATGAAAAACGCTGCACGACGCGCTACCACCAGCGAACCCTGGAGGTGCTGTTCAAGTGCTACTTCCTTGACCGGCAACGGGTCGGCAGTGGCTTCAACCTGGCCCCCGGGGCCCGCCTGACGTCGGTGCTCAAGTACAGGAAACGCCTTGCGGCCCAGCAAAACCTGCCCCCTTCGCAGTTGGCGTTCCATTTCTCGGAGGACAAGCAGGAAGGCGCGGTGATTCTGGATGACCGGCACGTCATGCGTTTCAACCAATGGAGCCGCCAGGGCGCCTACCTGCTTGCAACCCTGGAGAGCGACTTCGACCTGGAAAGCCCGCTGGGCAGAGCCGCCACCGGATCGGTAAAAAATACCCTGGAGCACCACAGCCTGGAGTCGATGCTGGCTGAAGCCGGGAACTCCAGGCACCCCGCGGCATTTCGCCGGCTGGCTGGAGCACTGCAAGATGCAAGCATCTGATCGCAAAGAGATTTACCGACTGGCAGAGGCACTTTTGCGCGCCATTGAACATGCCCAGCCGACGGCATTGGCGGCAGTTGGCGTGAGCCCGGCCATTTATGCAGAAATCCTCGAAGAGCTGGACAGCTCGGGAGAACAGGCCGGGGACCTGACCCTCGTGCCCTATGACCGGGCATTCCAACCAGACCGCAGCGGCCGAGTCGCCCTGGACCTTTACCCGCTGGGCACCGAGCCATCGACCATGAGAGTGGCCTGCCAGCTGTGGTCCAAAGGCCGCAAGACCGACCTGACCCTGATTGCCGACTACGTTCAAGGAGCGGGCGCGTTGGCCTTCAGGCTGCTGGAAACCCAATAGCCCCCATCCCATGGCCGCTCAGGCAGCAAAAACCGCCGAACTGCTTTATTCTGCCCGCCTTTTTCTTCTTTCGAGTGTTGACGCTGTTCATGGATACCCTTGCCCAACTGCGGGCTGGCCAACTGGCCGGCATCAAGCGCCTGGACCTGTCCTGCGGGCTGACTGAGTTCCCCCGGGAAATCTTCGATCTGGCCGACTCCCTGGAGATCCTCAACCTCAGTGGCAACGCCCTGAGCAGCCTGCCCGAGGACCTGCACCGACTCACTCGCCTGCGCATCCTGTTCTGCTCGGACAACCGGTTCAGTGAAGTACCGGCCTGCCTCGGCCAATGCCTGCAACTGAGCATGATCGGCTTCAAGGCCAACCGCATCGAGCGGGTGCCGGCCGCCGCCCTGCCACCGCAGCTGCGCTGGCTGATCCTCACCGACAACTGCATCAGTGAACTGCCCGAAGAGCTGGGCAAGCGCCCGCTGTTGCAAAAGCTCATGCTGGCCGGCAACCGCCTGACCGCCCTGCCCCAGAGCCTGGGCCAGTGCCAACGCCTGGAGCTGCTGCGGATTGCCGCCAACCGCCTGACCGAGCTGCCGCCCTTCCTCCTCGCCCTGCCGCGCCTGACCTGGCTGGCCTATGCCGGCAACCCGCTGGAGTCGGAAGCCGATGCCACGGCCCTGGAATCCACGCCGACCATCCCCTGGAGCGAACTGACCCTGGAACAGCGCCTGGGCGAAGGCGCCTCGGGGGTGATTCACCAGGCGCAATGGCAGCCCGCCGGGCAACCGCCGCGGGCGGTGGCGGTCAAGCTGTACAAGGGCGAGATGACCAGCGACGGCTCGCCGCTGCACGAAATGAACGCCTGCATCAGCGCCGGGCTGCACCCGAACCTGATCCGCGTCGAAGGCCGCATCCTCGACCACCCCCAGGGCCAGAACGGCCTGGTGATGCAACTGATCGACCCCAGCTACCGCAACCTCGCGGCGCTGCCGAGCCTGGACTCCTGCTCCCGGGACATCTACCCGGACGACGCCCGCTTCAACGCCGACGTAACCCTGGGCATCGCCCGGGGCATTGCCTCGGTGGGCGCGCACCTGCACGCCCAGGGCATCACCCATGGCGACCTCTATGGCCACAACACCTTGTGGAACGCCCAGGGCGACTGCCTGCTGGGGGATTTTGGCGCAGCGTCCTTCCATGCCCAGGACGACACCGTGCAAAGCCGGGCGCTGCAACGCCTGGAAGTACGGGCCTTCGGTATCTTGCTGGAGGAATTGCTGGAGCGCGGGGATGGCTCGCTGAGCCTGGAGCAACAGCAGAAACTCGCGGCGCTGGTGCAGCGCTGCTGCCAGCCGGAGGTACTGGCGCGACCGGGCTTTACCCAGGTCTGCGAGGAATTGGCGGGGCTTTAAAACAGCTTCGCCGGCCAGCCGGCTCCT
>NZ_VYKE01000179.1:0-9344 GCF_032424515.1 Pseudomonas sp. JV245A | reverse complement strand
GGTCCAGGGTCAGTACCACCTGGACCTGCTCGCCGTTGCGCAGGCTCATCTGCCGCAGGGCGCTGAGCAAGGGGTTGCCGCGGCTGTCGCGCCAGTCGATATAGCCGTCGCCACCGATATTGCCCAGGGGCTCGGGCAGGGACTCCTGGGCCATGCCGCCAACAATCAGCAGGGGTTCGGCCAGCGGATCGCTGCCGAGGATGCTCAATTGCAGGTTGTCGTGGCCCATCACCAGGTCCAGCAGGGAATGGGGGCGGGCCGCCAGGTCACTGCTCTTGAGGTCGCTGGTGAGGCTGTGCCGGATCTGCTCCAGCTTGCTGTCCAGGCCCTTGCGCGCCAGGTTGTCCAGCTCATGGTTCAACGCCAGGTAGGCCAGGGTTGCCAGCAGCACCACCAGTGCCGCGCCCATCAGGGCGACGGTCAGCCCCAGGCGCATGGACAGGCTGCTGGCCGCGGCGGCGGGGCGCGCTGTCATGGGCGTGCTTCCAGGACATAACCGACACCGCGCAGGGTATGGATCAGCTTGACGTCACTGGCGTCGTCGATCTTGCCCCGCAAGCGGCTGATGGAGACTTCCACCACATTGGTGTCGCAGTCGAAGTTCATGTCCCAGACCAGGGAAATGATCTGGGTGCGGGTCAGTACTTCTCCGCTGTGGCGCATCAATACATGCAGCAGGGTGAACTCCTTGGTCGTCAGGTCGATACGCCGACTGCCGCGATAAGCCCGATGACGGCGCGGGTCAAGTTGCAGGTCGGCAACTTGCAGAACTTCCGGTTGGACAATGACTTCACTACGACGCATCAGGGTACGAACCCGGGCCAGCAACTCGGGAAATTGAAACGGTTTGACCAGATAATCATCGGCGCCCATATCCAGGCCCTTGACCTTGTCTTCCAGGCGCCCGCGGGCAGTCAACATCATGACCCGTGCGGGATAGTTTCCCTGCAGTTGTTCAAGAACTTGCCAACCATCTTTGCCGGGCAGGTTGATATCCAGGATTACCAATTCATAGGGCTGTTGTTGAATCAGGTGCAGGCCGTCCACGCCATTGTTCGCCCGGTCCACCACATAGCCACTTTCACTCAGGCCCTGATGCAGGTAGTCGGCCGTCTTGGGTTCGTCCTCAATCACCAGAATGCGCATTGCAATATCCTCTTCAAAGCTGTCGGGGCTGTCGAGCGAGCGCAGGTTAAAGTCTGTAGTAGCTATAGGGTCAATAAAATAACCCAGCTAATTCAACTGATTAACCAGGCTGTCCGATCAGTGGCGAGTGGCATGGTGCGGCGATACTAATTGAGCCGGGGCACTGCGGGCGGCAGATGACCGGGTTGTCATCTGCCTGTCATGCGGGTGCAAGAGAAGGAGGGCAGCCCCTATGAAAAAGGCGCCCGCAAGGGCGCCAAACATCCACTTCTGGCAAAGGAGCAGATTGCCGGGAAGGGGTATCGCTGGAACTGGGGGTCAGGCACCAGGCTGTTGTTGCTTGGCATCCGAGGCGGAATAGTTGGGCTCGGATTTCTGCTTTTCGGCTTTTGCGGTGTTTTCGGTCTTGTCGCCATGAAGTTGCTGCTGGCTAACGCGGAAGTTGTCATAGAAGCGCTGCATATTTTCCGAGCCACCTTCGGCAAAGGCCGCGCTGGAACCTACCAGAATCAGGCCGCTTAATACCAAAGTTGAAAGTTTCATGCTGTTTTTCCTGCTTAAGAATGTTCGGTACTTGTTACGTCCCTGCACAAGAAGTGATGGGCGAAAGTTTCACCGAAGTGTATTAAGCGAGGGTTAACGTCAGCCTGAAGTGCTGATTACAATTTCGACATCATGTGTCTTTGCCGGCGCTTGGCTGCGCTGGCCGGGAAGGGCACCTCCTTGAAGGCGCCGCCTGCGGACGCGGCCTGGTGCAAAAAAAAGCCCCGGGAACCGGCCAGGGTTCTCGGGGCTGTTTGCCGGCAAGCCGGATCCTGCGGGCGTGACAGGGGGCTTACTTCTGTACCACCGTGGCTTCGACCGGAGCCTTGGGTTTCATCAGGCTGAAGTCGATCAAGGGCTTGCTCTGGCGCGAGTAGGGGTCGCCGATCAGCAGCGGGCGTGGCTTGAAGCTGTCGCTCACCAGGCTGCGGCTGTGGTCCAGCTCATCGAAACTCAGGCCCGCCAGGTCCGCCCAGGTGTGAATCAGCTGGGAACTCATGTAGGGGCGGCTGAGGTCCGAGGCAAAGCTCCAGTCATGGGTTTCCCGCCATTTCGGCGAGGCCCAGGCCATGAACGGAATGGTGTACATCGGCGCCGTCGGCCGGGCTTCGTTGCGGCCCAGGGTGTCATGGCCGGCGGAGTCGAAGACGTCCTCGCCGTGGTCCGAGAGGTACAGCAGGAAACCGTTGGGGTCGGTCTTGGCGTAGTTCTTGATCAGGTTCGAGACCACGAAGTCGTTGTACAGCACGGCGTTGTCGTAGCTGTTGTAGGTGGGCAACTGGTCGTCGCGCACGCCGGCCGGTACGCCCTGGCGATCATTGAACTTGTCGAAGCTGGGCGGGTAGCGGTACTGGTAGCTCATGTGGGTGCCCAGCAGGTGAACCACGATGAACTTGCGCGGTGCGCTGTCGGCCAGGGCCTTGGAGAACGGTTCGAGCACGTCGCCGTCGTACTGGCGGGCGTTCTGGTTGCGGTTGTTGTTCAGGTAGACCTGCTCGTCCGCCTGTTCGGAGAAGGTGGTGAGCATGGTGTTGCGCTTGGTCATGGTCTGCTGGTTGGTGATCCAGTAGGTCTTGTAGCCGGCCTGCTTCATCACGCTGACCAGGGACGGGCTCTTGAGGTACAGGTCGGGGTTTTCTTCGTCGGCGAAGGTCAGTACCTGCTGCAGCGCCTCGATGGTGTAGGGGCGCGGGGTGATGACGTTGTTGAAGATCGCCAGCTGATCCTTGAGCTTGTCCAGCTCCGGGGTGGTCTGGCGCGGGTAGCCGTACAGGCTCATGCGCTGGCGGTTGGTGGATTCGCCGATGACCAGTACCAGGGTCGCCGGCTGGTTGGCCATGCTGTCCTTGAGGTTGGTCAGGGGGGCGATCTTGCTGGCGCTGGCGAGCATGCCCTGCATGCCGTCCAGTTGCTCGCGGTAGCGGCGATAGGCAATCACCATTTGCCAGGGCACGGCGGGCTCGATGCGGGTTTCGAATTTCTCCAGGCCGGCGGCCAGGGTATCGGCGCGGGAGATCTGCTTGACCAGCGGGTAGCCGACGATGGCCACCAGGATAGCCGTCGCCGCCACCAGGGCCTGGCCCCGAGGCAGGTAGACCGGGCGCAGGCGGGTCCAGAGGAAGAAGGCGAATGCGCTGTGGGCGAGGAACGCCAGGAGCATCCACCAGGCAAAGTACTGGGTCAGGTATTCACCGGCTTCCGAGGGGTTGGACTCGAACATGATGAAGATGACGCTTTGCGAGAACTCCTGCTGGTAGACGAAGAAGTAGCCCAGGCTGGCCATGGAACAGGCCCAGAGCACCACGCCGATCACGGCGGCCATGACTTTGGTGCGCGCCGGGAACAGCAGCATCGGTGCCAGCCAGATGGCGCTCATGAAGAACGCCTGGCGGAAACCGGTGAAGCCGGAGGTGTCGGTCAGCTGGATCAGCAGTTGGGTGATGCCGGAGAAATACCAGAAGAACAGGAACAGCCAGAGCAGCCCCATCCAGTCAAAACCTTTCGCAGATGCACTACTGCGTTTGAACAATGCCATTGAGCGCTCCCCAGGGATCCAGATTCATTGCGCGCCAAGGGCGTCGCGAATGAGCGCCGTCTTGTAACAAGACGGCCACAATGGCCGGGAGTATCGACAGGCAAGTGTGAAAACTTTGTCAGCTGTATGTCGCTATTTTGTGGTTTGCAACGGGAGGCTGTGGCGGTATGACGAGGGACGGCGGCTTGGCCCGGGACCTGCAGCGGGGCTGAACGCAGGTCGGGCCTGCGTTCAGGGGCGAGGCTCAGCTCGCGGAAGAGAGGTGTAGCGGCGCCGGTTGACCTTGGCTTTGCAACTGCAGGCGCAATTGTGTGAGCTCCCGTTGCAGTTGATCGCGTTCGTCTTTGAGTTGACGCAATTCGTCACGACGAATGGTGACGTACAGGGTTTGTGCTGGTCGTGCCGGTAGTACTGTGCCCATTGCTTCACCTCGCAAATGGCGTGTCTCAACTATGCTTCGCTGGCCGCATCCCTTGCGCAAAGCACTATCGGCGGCAATTTTATTTCTTTTTCGGGCAAAGGGAACTTTTTTATTTTTCGCGGTCGCTGTGTCTTCACGCAGACTTGCAGCGTTATCCACCCAGGGCCAGGGAAACTTCAGGGGCTGGCACGGGACTAATCTTCATTATTCTGCTGCCCGTCAGGGGAATTGGCTGGGGCCGGTCGATGGGTAATTCGCGCCGTCGGGGGTAAAAAACTCGGAATCTGCCTGAAGATTGCGCTGTCTTGGGGCTTCTTGCCTTGTATAGTTGCGCCCCTCGGGATTTTGCCCCGGCCCACTGGGCTATAACTTTTTTTGATCAGAATTTTTGCAGTAGGAGCATCAGCACATGCAACTGGGGATTATTGGACTGGGCCGCATGGGCGGCAACATTGCACGGCGCCTGATGCTCAATGGGCACGAGACCGTAGTCTTTGACCGCAACACCGACTTCGTCAGCGCCCTGGCCGCTGAAGGCGCCAAGGGCGTCGCCGACCTGCCGGCCCTGGTGGCGGGCCTGGAAAAGCCCCGGGCGGTCTGGGTCATGCTGCCCGCGGGCGCACCCACCGAAGACACCATCGACACCCTCAGCCAGTTGCTGGAGCCGGGCGATGTGATCATCGACGGTGGCAACACCTACTATAAAGACGACATCCGCCGCGCCCGCGACCTGGCGCAAAAGGGCCTGAAGTATATCGACGTCGGCACCTCCGGCGGCGTCTGGGGCCTGGAGCGTGGCTACTGCATGATGATCGGCGGCGACGCCGCCGAAGTGCTGCGCCTGGACCCGCTGTTCGCCGCCCTGGCGCCCGGCATGGGCACCATCCCGCGGACCAAGGACCGGGTCGCCGATGACGACCGCGCCGAACGCGGCTACATCCACGCCGGCCCGGCCGGCTCCGGGCACTTCGTCAAGATGATCCACAACGGCATCGAGTACGGCATGATGCAGGCCTTCGCCGAGGGCTTCGACATCCTCAAGACCAAGGCCTCGGAAAGCCTTCCGGAAGACCAGCGCTTCGACCTCAATGTCGCCGATATCGCCGAAGTCTGGCGCCGTGGCAGCGTGGTGTCCTCCTGGCTGCTGGACCTGACCGCCGATGCCCTGGCGGGCGATCCGAAGCTCGACGGCTTCTCCGGCTCGGTGGCCGACAGTGGCGAAGGGCGCTGGACCATCGAAGCGGCCATGGAGCAATCGGTGCCGGTGCCGGTGCTGTCCAACTCGCTGTTCTCCCGCTACCGCTCCCGCGGCCAGGGCACCTACGGTGACAAGCTGCTGTCGGCCATGCGCTTCGGCTTTGGCGGCCATGTGGAGACCGGGAAAAAATGACCACCACGCGAAAGAAGTCCAAGGCGTTGCCGGCGCCGCCGACCACGCTGTTCCTGTTCGGCGCCCGCGGTGATCTGGTCAAGCGCCTGCTGATGCCGGCGCTGTACAACCTCAGCCGCGACGGTTTGCTGGATGAGGGGCTGCGGATTGTCGGCGTCGACCACAACGCGGTGAGCGACGCCGAGTTCGCCACGCTGCTGGAAGACTTCCTTCGCGATGAAGTGCTCAACAAGCAAGGCCAGGGGGCGGCGGTGGATGCCGCCGTCTGGGCCCGCCTGACCCGGGGCATCAGCTATGTCCAGGGCGATTTTCTCGACGACTCCACCTATGCCGAACTGGCGGCGCGGATTGCCGCCAGCGGCACCGGCAACGCGGTGTTCTACCTGGCCACCGCACCGCGCTTCTTCAGTGAAGTGGTGCGCCGCCTGGGCAGCGCCGGGTTGCTGGAGGAGGGGCCGCAGGCTTTTCGCCGGGTGGTGATCGAAAAACCCTTCGGCTCCGACCTGCAGACCGCCGAAGCCCTCAACGGCTGCCTGCTCAAGGTCATGAGCGAGAAGCAGATCTATCGCATCGACCATTACCTGGGCAAGGAAACGGTCCAGAACATCCTGGTCAGCCGTTTTTCCAACAGCCTGTTCGAGGCATTCTGGAACAACCATTACATCGACCACGTGCAGATCACCGCGGCGGAAACCGTCGGCGTGGAAACCCGTGGCAGCTTTTATGAACACACCGGTGCCCTGCGGGACATGGTGCCCAACCACCTGTTCCAGTTGCTGGCGATGGTGGCCATGGAGCCGCCCGCTGCCTTTGGCGCCGATGCGGTACGTGGCGAAAAGGCCAAGGTGGTGGGGGCTATCCGCCCCTGGTCCGTGGAAGAGGCCCGGGCCAACTCGGTGCGCGGCCAGTACAGCGCCGGTGAAGTGGCCGGCAAGGCCCTGGCGGGCTACCGCGAGGAAGCCAACGTGGCGCCGGACAGCAGCACCGAAACCTACGTTGCGCTGAAGGTGATGATCGACAACTGGCGCTGGGTCGGGGTGCCGTTCTACCTGCGCACCGGCAAGCGCATGAGTGTGCGCGACACCGAGATCGTCATCTGCTTCAAGCCGGCGCCCTATGCACAGTTCCGCGATACCGAGGTCGAGCGCCTGTTGCCGACCTACCTGCGGATCCAGATCCAGCCCAACGAAGGCATGTGGTTCGACCTGCTGGCGAAAAAGCCCGGGCCGAGCCTGGACATGGCCAACATCGAACTGGGTTTTGCCTACCGCGACTTTTTCGAGATGCAGCCCTCCACCGGCTACGAAACCCTGATCTACGACTGCCTGATCGGCGACCAGACCCTGTTCCAGCGCGCCGACAACATCGAGAACGGCTGGCGCGCGGTGCAACCCTTCCTCGATGCCTGGCAACAGGACGCCAGCTTGCAGAGCTACCCGGCGGGCGTGGATGGCCCGGCAGCCGGGGATGAACTGCTGGCCCGGGATGGCCGCGTATGGCGACCCCTGGGGTGAGTGGCGTGCAGGCGCGGCCTGTCGAGTTCCTCCTCAGTGACATGGACGGCACCCTGTTGCGCCCCGACCACAGCCTCAGCCCCCGCACCCTGGACGCGGTCCGTGCGCTGCGCGAGGCCGGGGTAGCCTTCAGCCTGGCCACCGGACGGCCGCCGCGGGCCATGCTGCAGCAGATCGAGGCCCTGGGCGTCGACCTGCCCACTGCCGGCTTCAACGGCGGCAGTATCGTCAAGCCCGATGGCAGTTTCCTGGCTCGTCACCATGTTCCGGTGGAAGCGGCGGTCACCGCCTTGCTGCTGTTCGAACCCTGCCCACAGGTCGAGACCTGGGTGTTTGCCGACAACGAATGGCTGCTGCGCAACCTGGACGGTGCCCTGATGCCCCTGGAGCGCCAGGCGCTGGGTTACGCCCCCAAGGTGGTGGACAGCTTCGAGGAATACCTGCCGCGCATCGACAAGATCGTCGCCGCCAGCAGCGATCACCGCTTGCTGGTGCAGTTGGAGGCCCGCCTGCAGGCCGCCACTGCAGGGCAGGCCCAGGCGTCCCGTTCCCAACCCAGGTTCCTCGATCTCACTGCCTTGCAGGCGGACAAGGGGCAGGCCCTGGTGACCCTGGCCGAATACCTGGGGGTGCCGCTGGAGCGCACCGCGGCCCTGGGCGATGGCGGCAACGACCCGGCGATGTTCCAGCGTGCCGGCCTGTCGATTGCCATGGGCCAGGCGGAAGAACAGGTCAAGCGCCAGGCTGATGTGATCACCGGCAGCAACCTGGAAGACGGCGCCGCCGAAGCCATCGAGCGCTATATCCTCATGCGCTGAGGGCCGTGGCCCGGCATCGCGCCGGGCCACGGCCCCCAGTCCTGCACCCATTGCGCCCCATCTGCAGTCCCGGGGCGCCCCAAGCGGCGGTTACAACCAGTAGCTCACCGCGTACCAGCCCAGCAGCCCCATCACCACGGTGTAGGGCAGGGCCATCCACACCATCCGTCCGTAGGACAGGCGTACCAGCGGCGCAATCGCCGAGGTCAGCAGGAACAGGAAGGCCGCCTGGCCGTTGGGCGTGGCCACGCTCGGCAGGTTGGTACCGGTATTGATGGCGATCGCCAGGGTTTCGAAGTGCTCGCGGCTCATCTGCCCGGAGATGAAGGCCTGTTTCACTTCGGTGATGTAGATGGTGGCCACGAACACGTTGTCGCTGATGGCCGAGAGCAGGCCATTGGCAATGAACAGCATGCCCGGCTGCTGGTCCGCCGGCAGCGCCAGCACCCACTGGATCAGCGGGGTGAACAGCTGCTGCTGGTGAATCACCGCCACCACGGCAAAGAACACCACCAGCAGGGCGGTGAAAGGCATGGCGTCCTTGAACGCGTTGCCCAGGCGGTGCTCGTCGGTGATCCCGGTAAAGGCGGTGATCAGTACGATCACCAGCAGGCCGATCAGCCCGACCTCGGCCACATGCAGGGCCAGGGCGACGATCAGGATCAGTGCCGCCAGCCCCTGCACCAGCAGGGCCGCGCGCTGGCGCGAGGTGCGCTGGGCATCGTCCTCGGCGGCGTAGTTGGCCAGCACCTGGCGCACGTTGTCCGGCAGCAGGGTGCCGTAGCCGAACCAGCGCAGCTTCTCCAGCAGTACGCAGGTCACCAGGCCAGCCGCCAGGACCGGCATCGAAACCGGTGCCACCTTGCTGAAGAAATCGGCGAAGTGCCAGCCCATTTCATGGCCGATCAGCAGGTTCTGCGGTTCCCCTACCAGGGTGCACACACCGCCCAGGGCGGTGCCCACGGCGCCATGCATCAGCAGGCTGCGCAGGAAGGCGCGGAACTGTTCCAGGTCGTCATGATGCAGGGCAGGCAACTGTTGGTCGTCGGCGAAGGCGCTGTCCTGGCGCGGGTCATTGCCGGACGCCACCCGGTGATACACCGAATAGAAGCCTACCGCGGCGCTGATGATCACCGCGGTGACGGTCAGGGCGTCGAGAAAGGCCGAGAGGAAGGCCGAGAGAAAGCAGAACAGCAGGCCCAGCAGCGCCTTGGAGCGCACCCCCAGCAGCAGCCGGGAGAACAGGTAGAGCAGCAACTCCTTCATGAAGTAGATGCCGGCCACCATGAACATCAGCAGCAGGATCACCGGGAAGTTGTGCACCAGCTCGTCATACAGCGCCTGGGGCGTGGTCATGCCCAGCACCAGTGCCTGCACCAGCAGCAGGCCGCCGGGCATCAAGGGGTAGCACTTGAGGGCCATGGCCAGGGTGAAGATGAATTCGATCACCAGGCACCAGCCGGCGGCGGCCGGGCTG
>NZ_VYKE01000178.1:0-9392 GCF_032424515.1 Pseudomonas sp. JV245A | reverse complement strand
GCCGGCGAAGGGGCCTGTGAGATCGCCTTCGCGGGCAAGCCAGCTCCTACAGCTTGTCCTCCAGGACCTGGTTCAACACCGCGCCATCGATGCTCAGGGTCGCAGTGTTGAGCATGCCTTCCAGGTAGGCCTTGGCGATCTGCTCCTGGCGCTGGGCGCGCAGGGCCTGGGTCAGGCGATCACGCAGTTCGTCCAGGCTGGCGGTCCGTGCCGGCTGCTGTTCGGTGAGCTTGAGCACGTGGAAACCCGCCGCGCTCTGCACCACCTCGGACACCCCGCCCACCTTGAGCCGGGCCACCGCGCTGCGCACCTCCGGCAGCAGTTGCTGCAAGGGCTGCAGGCCGGAGTCGCCACCGCGCTGGGCGCTGTCCCGGTCCTGGGAGTACTGCGCCGCCAAGGCGGCAAACTCCCCCGGCGCGGCCTGGGCCTTGCGGCTCAGCTCCTGCGCCTGGCGGCGTACCTGCTCGGCCGCCTGGGGCTCGGCGACCCCGAGGAAGATCTGGCTGACCCGGTACAACGGCGGTGTCATCCACGCCGACTTGCCGCTGTCATAGGCCTGCTGCAACTCCGCCGGGCTGGGGTAGTCCGCCGGCACCTGGCTGACCGACTGCAGATAGTCGCGAAACACGATCTGTTCGGTGGCGGCGCGGGTCTGCTGCTCCACCTCCGGGCGCTGGCGCCAGCCCTGGGCATCGGCCTGCTCCAGCACGGCCTTTTCCGCCAGCCGTGAACGAATCCAGGCTTCCAGCGCCGGGCGATTGCCGCGCAATTGCCCCCGGGATTCCTCGGGCAGGCTGGCAAACAAGCTCTTGAGCTCCTCGGCCGCCACCTGCTGATTGCCCAGGCGCGCCACAGCGGGCGTAGACGCCACTTGTTGTTGCAGCAGGGTCGGGGCCGGCTGCTGCGCCGCCACCGGGTCGTTGCCCGGGCGCAGGGCCAGGCCCAACGCCAGGCCGAGCAAGGTCAGTGCCCCGGCACCGACCACCAGGGTGGGCTTTTTCACAGGGTGGCCGCCTCTTCCCGGGGTTGGCTTTGCGCCGCCTGAGGCGCTTCGGCCTGCGCCTGCAACTGGGCCGCCTGCTGGCTGTATTCGCGCAAGTAGACGATGAACTCCTGCAGCAACCGATCCCACAGCTCCAGCTGGCTGCGCAGGTGGGTCTCGCCGACGCCGGCCACCACCACGTCCATCTCCATCACCAGGAATTCGCCCTGCAGCGACAGCCGGGCAAAGCGCCGTGAGGCGTTCCACAGTTCCGCCAGCCCGGCCGGCAATTCGCCCTGCACCCGCAGCGCGCAGCTGTAGGTGAAGTCCACGTAGTGCCCGGCTTCGCTGCCCGGGTTACCGAAGCGCACGGCGTAGCCGATGCCCTGGCTGGCGCTGAGCAGTTGCACGATGCCGTTCTGTTCGGTCTGGTTGACCCGGTAGCCGGCGCCTTGCAGCAGGTCGGTGAGGCTTTCGGTGGTGACGCTGTTAATCAAGGTCATGGTCATCTCTTCCCTGGTGATCAGTGGGTGCTCGCCGCCCGCGGGGCGTCGAACTGGGTCTGGTAAAGCTCGTCGCCAAAGCCCTGGGCCAGTTCCTCGAACTTGACCCGGGCGCTGCCGGCGAAGGGCTGGCGGATTTTCACCACCTCGGCCACGTCGATGTTTTCGTAGGCCGCCAGGATCTGCTTGGCGATGCCGTACATCTGCTGATTCTTGACCGCACATTGCTGCACTTGTGTGTCACGCTCGCTCAATTGCGCCTGCAACCTGGCCCGTTCGGCTTCCTTGCCCCGGGCCAGCACCAGCAGGTCCTCATAGGCCTTCTTGAACTTGCCCAGTTGCTCGCTGCTGGCGGCCGCCTGGGCCTGGGCCTGGTTGTGCAGGTTCTGCTGCTGGCCGGCCAACTGCTCTGCCACACCGCGGGTCTTGGCCAGCTCGGCCGTCAGTTGCTTGACCTGGGCCTGGGCCTCCCTGGCCGCGTTCTCGGCGGCAACCCGCGCCGCCGCGGCCTGGGCCTGTTCGCTTTGCAGGGCCTGCAGCTGCTGGGTGGTGCTGCGCAACTGGGTGCGCAGGCGCTCCTCCATGCCTTCGGCACTGGCGCCGACACTGGCCAGCACGCCCCAGACCAGCAACAGGCTCGCCGCCCCTGCCCTCGCTCGGCTGTTCATAACCTTCCTCCCTGCACTTAGAAGCGCGTGTTGAGTTCAAGCTGCATCACGTCCACCTCGTAGCGCGGCCCGTAGACTTCCGAGGCGCTCATGTAGCGGGCCGTGGCGTAGATGTTCTTGTCGATACCGTAGTTGCCGCCCAGGAAATAGCCCTTGGCGTTGGTGCCCCCCAGGTGGAACGAGGAGTCGTTGAAGCCGTCGGGCAAGGCGTCGGGCTGGATGTACTTGTAGCCGGCCAGCAGGTTCCAGTCCCCGGCCTTCTTCATTTCCAGGGCATTGCCCAGGGTGAACTGCACCATCAGCGCGTTGCCGCCGCTTTCGAACTGGCCCTGGCTGTTGATGTTGTTGACGATCTCGCCTTCGCTGCGCTTGAGCATCTCGCCCTTGTCGTAGGCCAGGTTGCGAATGAAGTTGGTCTGGCTGCGCAGGCGCAGGTCGTCCGGCAATTCGGTGTCCCAGGCCAGGTTCAGGTCGAGCACGTCGAACTTGGAGGCCAGGCCGACGAACTGCGGCTGCGGGGTCAGGCCCGGCGTGGCCGGGTTGGGGGTGATGTCGCGCAGCAGGAACACGCTGTTGCCCTTCTGCATGAAGGCGACCCGCGAGCCATCGGTGTCGCAGCCCGGGGCCCCGGCCCAGGGCGCGCAGGGGCTGGAGCGCTGGCCCTCGATGTCATCGAAGCGATAGTAGGCCAAGGCGCCCTTGAGGCTGTTGCTGCGGTTGATCTTCCAGTTGGCGCCGACCTGCCCGCCGAACAGCCACTTGGTGTCGCTCTCGTTCTTGTCGAAGCCGTTGCTGGTGGCGGTGTCGTTGGTGTACTCCACCGGGAAGGCGCCGAGGGTGCCGAACAGGCCCCAGTTGCTGCTCAGCTTGTGGTTGAAGATCGCCGCCACGCCGTCGAAATTGAGGTCGTTGGAGTACAGCATGTCGGTGGAATAGAACGGGTTGGCGATCCGCCCGCCGGTCAGGGTCAGGTCCTGGGTGGCCTTCCAGGTCAGGTAGCCCTGGTCGAGCCAGATGTCCTTCTTGCCGAAGCCGCCGCCCAGGGTCTGGGTGGTGGACACCGGATTGTTGTCCGAGCCGGTGCCGATGCGGATGCCGGCGGTCCATTCCGGCGAGATCACCGCCTTCATCCCCAGGCGTGCCCGCAGGCGGAACAGGTTGTCGCGGTCCTCGCGGGTGTTGAGCAGCGGCGGCAGCTTGCTGTTGGTGTCCTTGTTGACGTCGTAGGGGCCACTGTCGTTGAGCTTGGCGTAGTCGACGATCTCGTTGCTGTTGTTGTCGGCGAAGAACCGCGACTCGTCGCGCAGGCGGATGTCGCCGTCGAAGCTGATGCGCGAGATCCAGTCCGGGAAGGTGTTGGGCTGGGCCCAGTTTTCCTGCTTGGCGGTGGCCATGACCTCGGCCTTGACCTGATCGCGGATCTGGTCGCGGACGATGGCCGGCACGTATTGCACCCGCACATCACCGGGCGCCGCAGCCGGGCCGGTTGCCGCCACGGCGGTGGCCGCGCGGGCCTGCTGGGCTTCTTTCTCGGCCTGGGCGATCAGCCCGTCGGCCTGCTCCTGCTTCAATACCCCCTGCTGCACCAACAGACGGATCAGGTTGATCGTGGCGTTCTCCGAGGGCGCGGCCGCGGCGGCCGTGGCCTGTCCGGCCAGGGTCAGGGCGACCATGCCGAGCGCCAGGGTCAATCGATTCACGGTGGAAATCATCTGCACACAACTCCTGTAGAAACTGCAAATAGGGGTTTGCTCATTCCGGTCGCCGGCCCTTGAGGGACAGGCGTACCGGCAAAGTCAGGGAGGCCGGCATGCGCTCTTTCAGGCGCGGCGTGGCCCGCAGCGCCGCCAGCACTTGCTGGTCGGTCTCGGGGTTGCCACTGGAGCCGGCCAGCTCGGCGCGGGTCACCTGCCCGTCGGCGCCCAGCCACAGGTCCACCTGCAAGGCATAGGCTTTCTTGCGCAACTCCGGGTCTTCGCGCAGCGCGCGCTGGAAGGTCGCCGCCAGGTACTGCTTGTATGTGCCGGTGCCCAGCCCGCCGCCACCGGCGCCGGCCATGCCGCCGCCCTTGCCGGCACCGACGTTGAAGCCGTCGTTGCCGGACTGGGCGTCGCCATCGATCTGCATCGGGTTGGCCAGGTCGTCCGCTGGCGATGGTGGCGCCTCTTCCTCCGGCTTGACCTCCTCGGGGGTCGGCGTGGGCTCGGGTTCCGGCACCTTCTCCTCCACCGGCTCGGGCTCCTTGGGCTTCTCGGGAGGCGGCGGAGGGGGCGGTGGCGGGGGCGGCAGCGGGATGATGGTCGGCACCTTCGGCGCTTCACGGCGCACCCCGGCCATGTCATTGGCCCACTGCCACAGCAGCCAGGCCGCCACGGCCCCCAGCAGCAGCCCCGCGCCCCACTTGAGCAGGCGCACGGCTCGCGGCTTGTGCTGCACCGGCGGCAGCTCGAACGGTTGTTGTGCAGTCATGGCTCAGCCCTGGCTCGGTTTGCCGGTGACCAGGCCGACCTGGGACAACTCCAGGCGGCGCAGCAGGTCGAGGACTTCGATGACCTTCTGGTACTGCACCGTGGCATCGCCGCGGACGATGATGGGGAAGTCCGGGTTCTGCGCTTTCTCGATGCGCAGGCGCTCTTCCAGCTCGCCCAGGGTCACCGGGTAGGCGTCGAGGAACACCTGGCCGCCATCGTTCACCGAAATGGCCTTGGTCTTGGCCTCGGAGAGCGACACCGAGGCGCTGGCCTTGGGCAAGTGGATCTGGATGCCCGAGACCTGGGCGGTGGCGGTGAGGATGAACATCACCAGCACCACCATCAGCACGTCCACCAGGGGCGTGATGTTGATGCTGTCGACGGCGGCATCGTCTTCGTCGTCATGGGAGGCATTCACGGAAGCCATGGCAGTTCTCCTCAGGCCGGAACCGACGCGTTGCTGTGGCTGACCCGCCAGTGGGCGTTTTCGCTGTGCTGGCTCTCGCCATGCAGCTCCGCCAGCCGGGTGATGAACTCGTCGACGAATACCCGCATGTCGGCGCCGACTTCCTTGTTGCGGGTGATCAGGCGGTTGTAGCCAAACAGCGCCGGGATCGCGACGAACAGGCCCATGGCCGTGGCCAGCAGGGCCGCGGCCATGCCCGGGGCGATGGCGTTGATGTTGACGTCACCGGCCATGGCGGTGCCGAGGAACACCACCATGATCCCCAGCACCGTGCCCAACAGGCCGATGTAGGGGCCGCCGGCAATGGCGTTGGACAGGGTCGAGAGCTTGGAACTCAGCTGCTGGTTTTCCCGGGTGCGCACGCCATCCATGGAGCAGCGGATGGCCTCGATGGTGGCCGCCGACACCGACGAGGTATCGGCGCCCTGCTCGCGCCGGGTGCGAATTTCTTTCACCGCAACCAAGTACAGGCGCCACAGCGAGGAATGCTCCAGGCGGCTGGCCAGCACCTGGTCGTCGGCAAACATCTCCAGGCGGGTGCCGACCTTGGCGAACTGCTCGCGAAACAGCGCATTGGCAGCGCTGACCCGACTGACCATGCGGTTCTTGCGCAGCATGATCACCCAGGACTGGATCATCATCCCCACCAGCACCAGGATGATCACCCAGGCATCCACCGGCACCGCCTTGAGCAGGAAACCCAGGCTGCCGAAACCAAAACCCGACTGTTCTTCATCGACGCCATAGGCCACCAGCTTCGACTCCGCGCCCTGGGCGCTGGCATCGGCCAGGATCAGCGCCGCCGGACGCGCCACCTTGGACAGGCGCAGCTCGTCCAGGGCCCCGGTGAAGGGCTGGAAGTGACTGGCCTCGGCCCCGGCGGCCGCCGGCAAGTCGGCGCCGATGGCCAACGGTGAATTGAAGGTTGGAATGGCTTGGGCCAGGCTCGCGGTTTCGCGGCCATTGACATACAGCGCCAGTCGGCTGCCCTCGCCGCTCAGGGCCAGGTGCTGCCACTGCCCCGGGTTCAGCGGCTGGGTGGAGGCGGCGCGCTGGCCGTCCACCTCAACGAAGGGCATGCCCTGGTTGATGCCGATCAGCAGGCTGCCGGCACCTTCGCGGCGAGCCAGCAGCAATTGTTCGCCGCTGGCCTGGTCCAGGCGCACCCAGGCACTGAAGGTGAAGGCGCCGCCGGCGTTGTGCTGCAGCGACGGGCTGGCCGGCAGCAGCAGCGGCTGGCCGCTGAACTGCAGGGCCCGGCCGATCACCCCGTCGATCGCCGCGCCGGTGGCGTTCTGCGCGGTGTTGCCGTAGGCGGTGGTGTCTTTGGCCGGCGTGCCGTTGCTGCCGTCGAAGTGGTAGATCGCGGTGTAGCTGGGGTCGAAGGTCAGTTGGCCATTGGCCGTGCTCGGGGCCTTCTGGTTGCCGTAGTACATCCAGATGTCCTGGCGCTGGCCGCCCTCGACCTTGGGCACATCGACCCAGATCAGCGCCATGCCCATCAGCGGGTCGAAGCTTTCGATCTGATGGTTGAGCACGGTCTTGTCATCGGCGGCGACAAAGCGCAGGTCGGCGCCGTCTTCCTTGACCCCGTCGAAGGTGAAGTTGCCGGTGTGCAGGCGCACCAGCAGCGCGGTGCGGCCCAGGGCCTCGTTGATGGCCGCGCCTTGCGGGGTGGTGTCCACGCTGATCTGCTTGCGGTAATGCCAGTCGTCCTGCCACCAGGCATGGGCCGTGGCCGGGAGCACGAAGCCCAGGCAGATCAACAGGCTCAGGAATAAGCGTTGCATGTGAAGGGTCTCCGTAAAAAGTCAGAACGTCGCTTGCACGCTGAAGTGCAGGCGCGGGTCGTATTTCTGGGTGTTGGGGCCGTCCTTGAGCGGGTAGCCCCAGTCCAGGCTGCCGGACAGCCACTTGCTCAAACTGGCGCGGGTGCCCAGGCCGACACTGGCCAGGCTGTATTCGTCCTCCTGCTCGGGCAGCGGGTCGTGCAGCGACAGGTGCGCGCCTTCGGCAAAGGCGTAGAAGCGCCACTCCTGCACGTAGCTGCCGAGGAACTTGGCCAGGGACGGCGTGCGCAGCTCCTGGGAAAACAGGTAGCCCTCGTCCCCCGTGCGCTCGGCGGCCAGGTAGCCGCGCACCGAGGTGGCGCCGCCGGCGGAATACTGCTCGTTGGACACCAGCGGCCCCGAGGCCAGCTGGAACGCCGCCTTGGACGCCGACTGCCAGTCGTTGGCGAAGGTGTAGGTGAAATTCAGGTCGCCCTTGAGCACCGAGAAACTGGCGCTGGCCTCGTCGCGCTTGTAGTGAAACTCCTCGGCGTCACTGCCGTAGCCGAAGAAGCGCCGGGTGCCGACGATCAGGTTCAGGCCCAGGCCCAGCTGGGCTTTCTCGCTGTAGCGATAGCCGTTGTAGCCAAAGGTCATGGGGGCGTACTTCAGCGGAATCTGGTCGCTGCTGCGGCCAAAGCGCATCTCTTCCTCGAAGTCCTTGAAGTCCACCCCCACCGACAGCGAGTTGGCCCAGTTGCCCGCGGCGGGCAAGGTGTAGATCGCCGACACCCCGTAGGAATGGCCCTTGCCCAGCACATTGCTGCCGCCGATGGTGGCGATGTTGCTGTCGGACTGGTAACCGGAGAACTGCAGGGCCCAGCGATCGCTCAGCGGCGCGGTGTAGGAACCGGACCAGACCTTGGCGTTGTCGGTGTCCTGGGGCGCGGTGAAATAGGTCAGGGAAATGCTGTGGCCCAACTGCCAGAGGTTGTCGTAGCCGACATTGACCACCGTGCGCAGCTTCTCGGTGTCGGCGCTGTAGTCGTTGTTCAGGCCGACGCTGGCGTGCCAGGGATTCTGGTCTTCCACTTGCAGGTCCACGTCCATGGTCCTCGGGCGCTGGCCTTCACGCACCAGCGGCATGACCTGGCGCCCGGCGCCGCGATTGAGCCCGGCCAGCTGGCTTTGCACCGTGGCAAAGTCCGGTACCTCGCCTTCTTTCAGCGCCGGCACCTGGTCGCGGATCTCCACCGGCGAATAATGCTTGGCCCCCACCACCCGCACCCGACCGACCTTGGTTTCACTGACCTGCAGATAAACGATACCGTCCTCGACCTTCTGCTCCGGCAGCTCGACGAACACCGACTGGTAGCCGCGCTCCTGATAGACCTTCTGCAGCGCATCCCGGGCGCCTTCGATATCGGCCAGGGCCTTCTGCGGGCCAAGGAAGGGATACACCGCCTCCTCGATGGCCCGGGCATCGAGCACCGTATTGCCACGCACGAAGTACTCATTGACGTCCACCAACCGCGCCGCCGCCGAGGCTTCGACCGGGGCCGGCTGGCCCTCCTCGGCCTGCACCGCCGGCACCAGCGCCGCCAGTGCCAACCAACCGCACAACGGCCACCAGCGCCCGCCACTGCCCGGTCGCCCTGATTTGCCCAGATGCTCCACACCGCCCCCTAGAAGTCTGAAAATTGGCGCGCACGCGCGCATTGCCGTCGCCGTCTGCACAGCGTTTGGCCGATTCAATTGCTGGTGATCGAGGTGTTTTCGTGGCGAGCCAGCCAGGTATGCAACAGCGCGAAGTTCAACGAGAACTCGGGCATTTGCAGCAAGGCACCGCAGAACACTTCACCGATGATTTTCTGGATCAACTGCACCGCCCGCGGGTTGTTCAACAGCGTGGCGATATCGCGACTGAGGACACTGAAGCTCCAGACCTTCTGGTTCAGATCGAGACCGACGAACCAACGGAACAACAGGTTGTAACTGAGCTGTTCATAGAGCTGCTGCTCGCTGGGCACCGAATACAGCAACTGCAACAACAGAATGTGCATCACCGTGCGCGGCGCAATCAGCATCCCCGGCTCGGCGTTGAGGCCCTGGAGCAGGTCGCGGTGCTGATCCAGCAACTCATCGATCTGCGGGCGCAGCAGCACCAGCGAATGCCCCGGCGGGATATAGCTGGCCACCTCCTTCAAGGCGCCCTGCCAGTCATCCTGGGAGACGATCCAGACCCACGGCGCGCCGTAGCGATAGACCGACACCGGCTTCTTGCGCGCGGCCTCGACAATCTTCGATAGCCGTTGATCCAGCTCCTGCATGCCCACTTTCGAGTAGCGTTCCATAGTCCCCATAGCCTCACTCCCGGCGTCCCGCCTCGGCTTAAAAAAGTGGCCTGGCGGCCCCCTCAAGCGCGTTACATACCCAAGACGCGCGTGGCCATGTGCTACCGAACTTTTGTCATAAAAGCTTCATTCACGAGAGGAACGCGCAAACGTTGTAGGAGCCGGCTTGCCGGCGAAGA
>NZ_VYKE01000177.1:0-9464 GCF_032424515.1 Pseudomonas sp. JV245A | reverse complement strand
GCCCAGCGCACCCGCCAGCCGCGCCGCAGCACCTGGATCTCCACGGCGGCCACCCGTACATGCAACACCGGCATCGCGCACCCGCGTGCCCCCAGGTAATGCCCGCCCTCATGCACCACCAACGCGACAACCCCCAACAGCGAAGCCAGGAACATCGCCAGAAAGGGCTGCAACCCGGACTTGATAGTGAACCCCAGCACCAGCGCGGCGATAAACCAGCCACTGAGCAGCACCAGGCGCTGCACAATCGTCAGCAGAGTGTTCAAGGCCTTGAGCCAGGTGTTGCCATCCATCGAGTACGTCCCTGAGAGAAAACCGACACTGAACCGGGCGCGCAGACTGCCAGCTTCGCCCCAGGAAACTCAACCGCTGATTCACCTCTCTATCACCCCACCTCCTAACCGCAGGAGCGGGCTTGCCGGCGAAGGGGCCCGCGAGCCCTGCATACGGCTGGCGGATGCTTTCGCTGGCAAGCCAGCTCCTACGAGGATGCGGGGGGCCAGTGGCGGGCCAGGACCGCGGCGATACGCGGTTCGCGGTCGATGCGTTGCAGCAGGGCAAGAAAATCGGGATGGCTATCGCGCAGGTGCTCTCGCGCACCGGACCAGCGCGACACCACTGCCGCCTGGATATCCAGGGCACCCGGCGCCGCACCGCCGAAATATGGTCGCGACGCAAACTGCTCGGCGAACAGCCCCCAGCTGCGATACAGGCGCTCGGCCGCGGCGGCGCGCACCCGGGCCTTGAGCGGTTCGTCGGGGTCGCTGATCCAGCGTTCCGGGTAGTCGAGGATGCCGATGGCCGAATAGCAGTTGGCGGCGATGTACACCAGGCCGCGTATCACCTGGGCCCGGGCCGACGCTGGCGCAGGCAGCAACCCGGAGTCGGGAAACTCCAGGCCCAGGTGGATCAGGATCGCCGCGCTTTCGGTGAGGATGCTGCCATCGGGCAGTTGCAGGGTGGGAATCTGCAACAGCGGATTGAGCCGTGCCAGGGCCTCGCGCCCGGGGCTGTCCTCCCAGGGCGCGGCCTCGATGCGGCGGTAGGCCAGCTGGCAGTACTCCAGGGCGATCTCGACGATGGCCGAGCCGGTGCCCTGGCTTCCATACAGGTGATACATGGCGACAACCTCCTTGATGACCCGGGCCCATTAGCCCTTTCACGACAGGGCGTGGCATTGCACCTGCAGTACTTGCTCGCTCAGTGGCCGCGCCTCGATCCGCACCGGCAAAAATGCCTCGATCACCCGGATATTGCTCTGCAGGTGCTCGGTCATGCACGGCGTGGTGAAGCTGCCGCCACCAGCCAGGGCCATGGGCAGCAACAGTTGATCGGCCAGGTGTTCCGCCACTGCGGCACCGGAGTCCAGCCAGTCCCGGGCCTGATCGATGGCGCCGTCGGCGACCTTCTCCGCCCGCAGGCTGTTCTGGCCGAAACCGCAAAACAGCTCGGTCAGGTGCTCGAAGGCGAACTCCAGCAGCAGCACATTGCCCGGGCCGTACTCTTCATCCAGCAGCACCGGGGTGAGCTGCTCGCGAGGCAGTTGCAGGCGATCGTGCACCCGGCGCAACTCGCGTTCCGCCACATGCTCCGGCAGGCCCGCGCTCAAGGCCCAGGCTCGACTGCCGAGCAATGCTCCGCGCTCTTGAAGATGCAAGGGTTGCAGCTCCGAAGGCTGGATAAAGGCCTCCAGCTCGCCACCGCCGGCCGGGACAAAACCATGGCGCAGCAGCTGCAGTTCCACCCGCCCGCCCATGCGCCGCAGTTGCGGCAGCCAGGCCTGCTGGAGGAAATCCACCGGCGGCGCCAGGGGGTTGTGGGTGCCGCCGCTGATGCTCACGCGGCTCGGCTGCGGCGCCCGCAGCAAGGCCGGCAGCAGGGTCTGCAGCACCAGGGTGCAACTGCCGGCGGTGCCGATGGCGAAGCGGTAGTCGCCGCCGCGGATCGGCCCCGGCTCGAAGCTCAGGACCTGGGAGCCAAGCTCGGCCCCAGTGGTTCTGGCGCCACATACCTGGGCCGCCGCCAGCACCGCGGTCAGGTGCTGGCGCAACAGCCCCGGGCGGCTGCGCCGGGCGCGAATATTATGGATACGCAGGGTCTTGCCGGTGAGCATCGACAGGCTCAGGGCGCTGCGCAGTACCTGGCCGCCGCCGATGGCGCCGTCCAGTTCGATTACATCCTGTTTCATCACATTCCTCAGGCGTAGTGCCGGACCGTTTCCCGCAGGTAAGCGTCCAGCAACGCGTTGTCTTCATGGGTACGCACCAGTTTCGGCACCGGGCGTTCCAGCTCGGCGGCGATAAAGGCGTGCAGTGCCGGGCGTCGCGGTCCGTAGGCGGACTCGTCGGCGCAGCGTTTCAAAACCAGCAGCTCGGCCACCTCGTCCAGCAGTGGCTGATGGTCGACGGTGGTCAGCAGGTCGGCGAAGGTCATCGGCGGTCGGCCGCGCCCCTGGTCGATCCAGCGCACCGCGAGCAAGGGCCGCAGGACGTAGAAGTACTTCTTGAAGCGCACGCTGTCGCCTTGCAGGTAACCGCGAAAGTTCTTCCTGGCCATCGACAGATAATGGTTGCGCGCCGCCGGCGGGCTGTAGAACGCCTCGGCCAGCTCGCGCAGGCGCTCGGCGGCGGTCGGTTCGCTGCGGTACACCAGGGGCGAATCCAGCCATTCCAGCAGGGTCGGGTTGGACTTGCGCAACAGCCCCAGGGTCTTGCGCAGTTCCCAGCCGCTGATGTCCAGCTCGTCGTCCAGGGGCCGCTCGATCACGTCGCGCCCGGCATCCACCTGGATGAACCATTCGGGCTTTTCCACATAGACGAAACGCACATCGTAATCGCTGTCGGTAGAGGCAAAGCCCCAGGCCCGACTGCCGGACTCGCAGGCATACAGCACCTGCACATTGCGCTTGCGCTCGATCCGCGCCAGCTCGGCCAATACCCGTTCGCGCATGGCGCTGCTCAGGGGATGGCGCTCCAGATGTTCCATGATCCTTTTCCTTGTTCAATCCGTGGCGCTGGCGGCCAGCACACTCAGGGTCCGGCGCTCGGGGTTCCACACCGTCAGGCACCAGACGCCCCACCACTCCAGGCCATCGTCGAAATACTCACTCCAGGGCAGCCAATGCGGGCCCATGGCCGGGGCCTGACAATCCAGCTCCAGGTCGCCCACCCAGTTGATCACCTGGGGCTGCTGCTGGAGATCGAGCCCCAGCAGGTCCAGCCATTGGCCGTACACCTGGCGGGCCTGCTCGGCCCCACCCGGGAAATGCAGCCCGTACGGTGGCTGGCAAAACGCCCGGTACAAGGCCCAGTCCTGCTGCTCCGGGTCTTCGCAAACCAGTTGCCGGACCTGCTGCGGGCTGAGCCGCTCAGGCAGTGCCCGCTCCGGTTCCCAGCGCATCTGCGGTTCACCAACGTCGGCGTAGCGCGGGTCCTGGCGCAGCTTTTTCCAGGCCTCACGGCGCCTGGCCATCAGGTGTTGATACAGGTGCTGCAAGCCCTGGCGATGCAAGGCCTGATTCACCTCGACACCCGGCTCCACCGCCAGCCGCACAAAATCGAACACGCAAAACGCCGCTTCCAGCTGTTGGCGCAGCGCCTGGCTGTGCTCATCTTCAACCGGGGTCAACATGGCGGTTCTCCTTTCCTCACAACAGCCGCTGGACCGAACCGGCGGGTAATTCCCCGGCGGCTTCCATCGCCTGCAAGCGTTGCACCATGGCCTCGCGCAGGGGCTTGGGGGTCACCGGGTCGAACATCCCGTAGCGGCTGTCGCACCAGCGCGCCAGGGCCTCGCGCCAATAGGCGGCGTCACTGCCGCCCTGCCCCAGGCGCCACAGCAGGTACTCCAACTGACGCCAGCCCGGTTTGAGGGCCAGCATGGCCCAGCGTCGCGCCTTGGGCAGATCGTGCCAATGTTGGTCCAGACGCTGCTCCAGGGCCTCGTCGAATACCGCCCACGGCTGCTGGCGCAACAGGCCCAGGGCGCAGTCGAAGACCTTGTCCGAGGCATCGTCCAGGGCCGCCAGTTGCTCGGCCATGCCACGTTCGCCCAGGGTTTGCAGGGCCTGCAGGCGCACGCTCAGCGCCGGCGAAGCCAGGGCCTGGCGCACCATGGCATCGGCCTGTGGCTCCTGCAGCTCCCTGACCAACCCCAGTAGCCCCAGCCACTGGCGCTTGTTGCCCGGGGCCGGCTGCTGCAAGCGGGCCAGCAGCACTGCCCGCGGGTCCAGCCCATGGCGCGGCGCGGCCCAGTGGGCCAGGCAACGCAAGGCCCCCGAAGGGTCGAGCAGGGCCTGCGCCAGATACTCGCGACAATCGGCCAGGCGCGACAGCAGCAGCCGCAGGGCCTTGACCCGCACACTGGCGCCGCAGCTGCGCATCACCTCTTCCAGCAAGGGCAGCGCCTGCTCATCGGGCAGTTCGGCGCAGGCGTCCACCGCCATCTGCCGCACGCTGACCTCCGGGTGGCGCAGCGCCATGGCCAGCAGTGCCGGGCGGTCCTCGACGCCCTTGAGCAACAGCTCGAAGACAAAGCGCGCAGCCTTGCCCCGGCAAGTGCCAAAGGCCCCTTGCACCTGGTCGCGCACCTGGGCCAGTTGCAACACGGCGCTGGCCCGCTCCAGGGTCGCGCCGTGGTCGGCGCGCTGCTTGCCGGCCAGGGCCAGCAGCGGTGCCAGGGTCTGCAACAGCAGCCCGGCATGCTCCGGCACCCAATAGGCCTCGACCGCCGCGGCGGCCTCCTGGCGAACCTGGGGCACCCAGTCGTTGAGGCGCTCCAGCAAAGCCACCAGGGCCTCTGCCGAAGGCTGCGCGGCCAGCCCGCGCACCGCGGCCTGACGCACGAAACCGTTGCCGAAGCGGCTCAGCTCCAGCCAGGCGCTGTGCCTGTCCAACTCGTCCATCACCTCCCGCACGCGGCGGGCTTCGTAGTCGCTCAGCTGGTACTGCCAGCCGGGCGGGGTTGCTATCAATGCATCCATGTCGTCCATTGTTCTACCCCTTAACGCACACCACCTGACGCAGGGTGTGCAGCACTTCCACCAGCTCGCGCTGGGCGTGCATCACTTGGTCGATGTCCTTGTAGGCCATCGGGATTTCATCGATCACCGCTTCGTCCTTACGGCACTCCACATGGGCGGTCGCGCGGATCTGGTCGGCCAGGGTGAAGGTGTTCTTGGCCTTGGTGCGGCTCATGGTACGCCCCGCGCCGTGGCTGCAGGAGCAGAACGCCTCCTCGTTACCCAATCCGCGGACAATGAAGCTCTTGGCCCCCATCGAACCCGGAATGATCCCCAGCTCGCCCTTCTTCGCCGACACCGCCCCCTTGCGGGTCACCAGCACCTCCTCACCGAAGTGGCGCTCCTTCTGCACGTAGTTGTGGTGGCAGTTGACTGCCTCCAGCGCCACCTCGAAGGGCTTGCTGATCACCTTGCGGGTGGCCTGGATCACCAGTTGCATCATCAGCTCACGGTTCTGCCGGGCGAAATCCTGGGCCCAGGCCACCGCTTCCACATAATCGTTGAAGTGCTGGCTGCCTTCCTCGAAATAGGCCAGGTCGCGGTCCGGCAGGTTGGCGATATGTTGGCGCATATCGGCCTGGGCCAGGTGAATGAACAGGTTGCCGATGGCGTTACCTACGCCACGGGAACCGCTGTGGAGCATGAACCAGACCCGGTTGGCCTCATCCAGGCAGACCTCGATGAAGTGGTTACCCCCGCCGAGGGTTCCCAGGTGCTGGCGGTTGTTGCTGTTGGCCAGGGCCGGGTACTTATCGGTGATCGCCTTGAAGCGCGGATGCAAGGCCGCCCAAGCCAGGTCGGTCTGCTGCGGCACATCACCCCAGGCACCTTTATCGCGACCGCTACGGGGCGAGGTACGGCCGTGGGGCACCGCCTGCTCGATGGCGCTACGCAACCCGGCCAGGTTATCCGGCAGGTCGGAGGCAGTCAGCGAGGTACGGGCGGCGATCATTCCGCAGCCGATATCCACCCCGACCGCAGCCGGGATGATCGCGCCCACCGTGGGGATCACGCTACCGATGGTCGAACCCTTACCCAGGTGCACGTCGGGCATCACCGCCAGGTGCTTGAAGATGAACGGCATCTTCGCGGTGTTCATCAATTGCTGGCGGGCTTCGTTTTCCACCGGCACGCCCTGGGTCCACATCTTGATCGGCTTGCCGTTGGCGACTTCCAGCAGTTGGTAGGTCTTGTGTTCCATGTCGTTGACTCTTTTTCCTGTGGCCGGTGATTCGGCCTTGTTCAATAGGTTGTGCAGGAGCCGGGGCGCAGCAGACGATCTCGGGGGCCTCTTCGCTGGCAAGCCAGCTCCTACGGAGTTGCGGTGTTCGGTGCAGACGGCGACAAGTGGAGGTGGAACATGCAGCGCGCTCTGCCTCTGAGCTAGCACCTTGCGGTGAACGGGACTCGAACCCGCGACCACGCTGTCCTGTAGTTCCACCGGCATTCGCCGGGTCAATCGGTGCAGGCCGGGCCTGCGGGCAGCGACAAGGGAACAGGCACATTTGCTCTACCGACTGAGCTACAGCCTTGCGGCTGGCGGGGTTCGAACCCGCGACACGATGTAGTACCCGTGGCATTCGCTGCCATCCCGCCGAGGCGGGGGGAAAAGATGCGACGACAAGGAGTCGATGAAACGGTGCACTCGCGTTCTGACCATTGAACCACGGCGCCGTTTTCCGGCACCGGCGGGAATCGAACCCGCATCTCGAACCTTGGATGTAGTTCCATCAGCATTCGTCGCAAAAACTGCAAAAAAGGTGGCACGACAAAAGAAGTGACTGATCGCCGGATTCGAACCGGCTTAACCAATATGTACAGCCACTGGCATTCGTGCCGTCACCGGCCCTGACAAGAGTTGCTGAGACGCCTTTGGATGTAGTCACAGCGGCATTCAGGGCCAATGAGCAAAAAATCTGTGGTGTGCGCCGGCTGGCCGGCGCACGGTGTGTTTCATCCTCTACCGATCAGCGTTACATCGCCTCGATAGCCTTTACCCAGTGCTGCGCACCGTAATTGCCCGCAGTGAACTGCTCGATCACATCGAACACCGCGTCACTGAAGCCGCCGACGTTGAGGATGTCCTCGCGGTCCGGTGCCTGGGTCGTGGCCCCGGGCTGCATGTCGATGCACACCAGCTTCGCCTGCGGGTTGATGGCCTTGATCCGCTCCCACTGGCGCATCGTTTCCGTGGCGCCGTGGCGCCGCGCATCGATCCACGACTCGTTGTCCGAGACCAGGATCAACGTGTCCACGCGGCTCTTGGCATTGGCCAGTTGTGCCAGGGGCGCCGAGCAGTTGGTGCCGCCCCCGCCGATGTTCGCCAGCTTCTGCGCGTTGCTCATCACGCTGTCCCGCGGGTTGAGGTGAATGTTCACCACCCCCCGCTCGAACGGCATGACCCGCGCCGCCGGCTGCTTGCGCAACACCGCGGCCGCCACCAGTGCCGCCACATCGATGCAGCGCACCGCGGTGGTGGCGCCCTGGCGATAGCCAGTGACCGGGCTGTGCATCGAGCCCGAGACATCCGGGCAGACCACCACGTTGCCCGCCAGCGCCGGCACGTTGGCCAGGGACAGCTCCAGGGCATCCTGCAGCGCCTCGCGGACCGGCTGCGGCACCTCGTCACCGGCCATGCGGTAGGCCGCCAGCAACTGGTACGGGTAGACCCGGGCCTTGGCCACCTCCCCCGCATCCGCCAGCCGCGCCGCCACGTACTCGGTGCAACCCGGCACCTGGAACGCGCCGTGGCGCGCCAGGGTATTGAGGTTCATGCGCAGCCCCTGCCAGCCCATGTTGCGGGCCTGCCCGGCCCATTGTTCGGCGCTCAGTGTCTCGTTGCCGAGCAACTGGAACGGCACCTGGGGCACTTCCCGGGTCGCTCCGCGGCGAAACGCCAGCAGGTCCCGGGTCAGCTCAGGCAGCGCCTGCACATCCACCGGCTTGCCGATCAACCAGGCAAAGAAGGCTTCACGCCAGGCCTCGCTTGGCTTGGGGTGAACCATCTTCACCACGTCCGCCAGGGACGGCTGGTTGCCGATCGAGGCCTGCAACAGCTGGCGCTCGGTGGCGCTGTTCAACCAGTTCTGCACCAGGCGCTTGGGCTGCGAACCCAGGGATTTGCGCCCGGTCACGCCGCTGCGCAGGATCTGTACGAAGTTGCGCAGCATCTTGCCGTTGTCCACCACCTGGGCGAACAGCTCCGGCACCAGGGCCGAGCGTTGCGCGGTCAGTGCCGCCAGCAGCAGCGCCGGCATGTCCTTCATATGGCCTTGCTGCCGAGCGTAACGGGCGGCCTGGGCGACGAAGCGGCTGTCCAGCTCGCTCACCAGTTGCAGCACCACTTCCAGCTGGCCTTCCGGCGAGGTGTAGAAGGTCGAGTTCAGGCAACCGGTGACCGCCAGCTGGGCCAGGCGATGCTTGGCGTTGTAGGCATAGGCCCCGCCCTTGGAAGCGTTCAGGGTGGTGCTCGCTGGCGCTTTTGCCTGTTGGGTGTTGAACAGCTGGAAGTTGGCCATCTTGGCGTCTCGCTCTGTTGTCTTGTTCGTTGCCAGAGATATTGCAGCCGCTGTGCCAGGTTTTGATTTTCCAACAAATTATTTTTCAACTCATTGATTTATAAGGTTTTTATTTTTTATCACTTTTTCATCAAGTATCCGGCAAGACAAACGCCTCGATAATTTTATATCTTTGCTTATCGTTTTTTATCTCCAGGTATAAACATGTCGAACAAGCCCACGGTCGCCATAGGTTTTGTCGGTTCCACCCTCGATCGCGTCGGCAAGGGTGCCAACCGCTGGAGCCATTGGCGGCCCACGGTCGGTCTGTGCCAGCAGCAGGATGTGCTGATCAACCGCCTGGAGCTGATCCATGGCCTGGACGCGCGGGATGTCAGCCTGGCCGAACGGGTGGCCAACGACGTGCGCCAGGTGTCGCCGGAAACCGAGGTGCGCCTGCACCCCATGGGCCTGAACAATCCCTGGGATTTCGAGGAGGTGTACGGCGCCCTGCACGACTTCACCAGCGCCTACCCGTTCGACACCGAGCGCGAGGACTACCTGGTGCACATCACCACCGGCACCCACGTGGCGCAGATCTGCTGGTTCCTGCTGACCGAGGCGCGCTACCTCCCTGCCCGGCTGATCCAGACCTCACCGGCGCGGCGCCGCGACCCGGACCAGCACGCCACCGGCACCCACGCCCTGATCGACCTCGACCTGTCGCGCTACGACCGCATCGCCTCGCGTTTTGCCCACAAGCGCCTGGAGGGCCTGGCCTTCCTCAAGTCCGGGATCGCCACCCGCAACCCGGCATTCAACCGCTCCATCGAGCAGATCGAGCGGGTCGCGGTGCGCTCCAGGGCACCGATGCTGCTGATCGGCCCCACCGGTGCTGGCAAGTCGTTCCTGGCCCGGCGCATCTATGAGCTCAAGCGTGGCCGGCA
>NZ_VYKE01000176.1:0-9532 GCF_032424515.1 Pseudomonas sp. JV245A | reverse complement strand
CGCCATCGCCCAGGGGCAGGTTGTGCAGCAGGGCCAGAGTGTCCTGCTGGTAGAGGTCGGCCACCTGCGCGTGATAGGCGCGCAGGCTGAGGTCCTTGTTGACCTGGTAGTCGCCCCCCAGGTACGCCAGGTGCGAGGTGCTGGCCGTGGCATTGAAACGCCGGTTGGGCGAGGCAATGGTCATGGCCTGGTAGTCAGTGGAGTCGCGCTTGCTGATGCGGTCGATGTAGCCGGTGTTGAGGGTCAGGCCGTCGATATCCCTGGAACTCAGGGTGGTGCCACGAAAGGTCTGCGGCAGCAGGCGCGACGGGCTGGCAAAGGCAAACGGCAGGAAGATCGAGACATCGCCGGTCTTCACCGTGGTCTGGGCAAAGCGCAGTTTGGCGGTGGGCGCCAGCCGCGAGTATTCATCGGCGGCGCGCTTGTCGCTGGCCGACACCGGCAGCAGTTCGGTGCCGCTGCGGTCCGGCGAGGAATCGAGCTTGACCCCCAGCAGCCCGCGCACATCCAGGCCGAAACCGACGCTGCCCTCGGTGAACCCCGACTCCATGTTCATGATGAAACCCTGCGCCCATTCCCGCGCGGCGGTCTTCGCCCCATCGTCCTTGTAGTCGCGATCCAGGTAGTAATTGCGCAGGGTCAGGGTGCCGTGGCTGTCATCGATAAAACCTGCTGCCCAGAGTGGGCCAGGCAACAGGCTCAAGCCCAGCAAGGCCAGAGCCAGCCGCGTGGGGCGACTGGGCACACAGGAAGCTGACGCCGCAGCAACGGCGTTGGTGGGGATATTTGGCATGTCCGATGTCCATTTTTTGTTGTTGTTTTAGGTGTCGAGCGAGGGCCTGGCAGCCGACGTCGCGGACAGAGAATGGAAACAGCCCAAGCCTTACGTCAATCACAAACGACCGATAATCGAACATTAATATTATTATCTATTTTTTAAAAAAATCCTCAGTGTCAGTTTATCTATCTGATTTAAATCACATTATTTGCATTTATTGTCCGAAATTAAGGCGCTATTCATTTTTTAGTTATCTTTGTTATCTTAATCACCAGCCACCAGCGCCGACGCATTCAGGCTCGGCGTCCGGCTGGTCACCACAACAAAAACAACAATGAGGTTTGCCCATGGACAGTCCATCGCGTCGTTCGACGCTGACCATCGCTTTGTGTTTTATCGTTGCGCTGATCGAGGGGTTCGATCTGCAAGCGGCCGGCACCGCCGCTGCCGGATTGCGCCAGAGCTTCGCCCTGGACCCGAAGATGATGGGCTGGGTGTTCAGCGTCGGGATCATCGGCCTGCTGCCCGGGGCGTTCTTCGGCGGCTGGGTCGCCGACCGTATCGGGCGCAAGAAGATCCTGGTCGGCGCGGTGCTGCTGTTCGGCCTGTTCTCGCTATGCACGGCCTACGTCGAGAGTTATTCGAGCCTGCTGCTGGTGCGCTTCATGACCGGCCTCGGCCTGGGCGCGGCGCTGCCCAACCTGATCGCCCTCTGCGCCGAAGCGGTGAGTGAACGTCGCCGGGGGACGGCCATCAGCGTCATGTACTGCGGCGTGCCCCTGGGCGGCGCGCTGGCAGCGGTGGTGGCGATGTTCTCCAGCGAACATTGGCAGACCACTTTTATCATCGGCGGCCTGGTACCACTGCTGGTGGTGCCGCTGATGGCCTGGCTGCTGCCGGAATCCAGCGCCTTTCGCCAACACACTACCAGTGCCGGCACCCGCCGTGCCTCCACGACCCAGGCGCTGTTCGGCGAAGGTCGCGGGCGCACCACACTGGCCTTGTGGCTGAGTTATTTCTTCACCCTGACCGTGATGTACATGCTGCTCAACTGGCTGCCGTCACTGCTGCTCGAGCAAGGCTTTAGCAAACCCCAGGCGGGGCTGGTGCAGATGCTGTTCAACATAGGCGGCGCCCTTGGCTCGCTGCTCGGCGGCCTGCTGCTGGATCGCTGCAACGGGATCAAGGTGGTGCTGTTCGTGTACGCCGGGTTGCTGGCGGCGCTGGCCGGGGTCGGGCTGTCCGTGGGCATTGTTCCCATGACCGTGGCCGGTTTTGCTGCCGGGCTGTTCGTGATGGCCGCACAATTGGTGCTCTATGCCCTGGCGCCGCCCGCCTACCCGACCGCGGTGCGTGCCACCGGCGTCGGCGCTGCCGTGGCCATCGGCCGCCTGGGCTCGGTGGCCGGGCCCCTGGCCGCCGGGCAGATCCTCGCCGCCGGCGCCGGCACTGCGGGCGTGCTGCTGGCCACGTCCCCAGGGCTGGTCATCGCTGCGCTGTCGATCCTCACTGTCATCGCCCGGGCCAACGCCACGCCTGAGCTCAAGCCGGCGCATTGAGCCGAGGCGGCAATGCGGGCCAACGCCACACCTGGGCTGCGGCAACCCCGAGTCCAACCCGGGTGTCGCCGCGATCAACGCCTCAGAACGTCAGGCAGATTTTCCCCAGGTGCGCGCCCGAGGCTTCATGGGCGAAGGCCTTGGCGATATCCGCCAGGGGGAAGGTACTGTCGATGATCGGCTTGATGCCGGTGGCTTCCAGGCCCCGGACCATCTCGATCTGCTGCTGGCGGCTACCGACGATCAGCCCCTGCAGGCGCTGTTGCCTGGCCATCAGCGCCGCCGTCGGCACCGGTCCGGCCCAGCCGGTGAGCACGCCGATCAGGGCGATGTGCCCGCCAATGCGGCACGCGTTGATCGACTGCGGCAAGGTGTCCGGGCCACCGACTTCCACCACGTGATCGACGCCGCGGCCGCCGGTGAGCTTGAGCACTTCAGCACCCCACTCGGGGTGGGTGCGATAGTTGAGGGTATGGTCGGCCCCCAGCTCGCGCACCTTGGCCAGCTTGGCGTCCGAGGAGGAGGTGGCGATCACCGTGGCGCCCATGGCCTTGGCCAGTTGCAGGGCGAAGATCGACACCCCGCCGGTGCCCAGCACCAGCACGGTTTCCCCGGCCTTGAGCGCGCCGTCCACCACCAGTGCGCGCCAGGCAGTCAGGCCGGCGGTGGTCAGGGTCGCCGCCTCGGCATGGCTGTAGCCCTTGGGCGCATGGGTGAACCAGTGGCTGGGCTGGATCACCACTTCACGGGCGTAACCGTCGATACCATCGCCCGGGGTGGTGCTGAAATCGGCGATCGCCGGACCGCCATCGTGCCAATGGGGAAAGAAGCAGGACACCACCGCATCGCCCACCTTGAACTCGCTGACGCCCTCGCCCACCGCTTCCACGACCCCGGCGCCATCGGCCATGGGAATCCGCCCGTCGGCGGTGGGCAGCGCGCCGGTCACCACGGCGTAATCGTGGAAGTTCAAGGAACAGGCATGGATACGCACGCGGATCTGCCCGGCGCCGGGCTGGCCGGGGTCTGCCAGCTCCACGCGCTTCAGGTTGTCCAGGGATGCCGGCAGGCTGAGCTTGATGGCTTGCATGGGATGCTTCTCCACAGATCGATAATCATCAGGGGGCTAACCCTACCACCAGTACCGGCTATCTGTAGCCGCTGCACAAGGCTGCGAACGGCTTGGGCGGCATTCCGACGCAGCAGACGCAGGTTTTCAGGGCCGCCACAGGCTCGGCTCGGGACCGCCAGGCAAGGCCCTGCGGGCCTTTGCGCAGCTTCGCAGGCTCAGCAGCGGCTACAGCGCTCAGCGCTCAGCGGATTGTGTCGCGCTGCGCCACCCTTGCTCGCACATAACACTGCTCGGTCACTGGCGCGCCCCATTGCTCGCCCTCTTGCTCCTGCACCAGCACAAAGCCCTGTTCCTCATACAACGCGCGCGCCGCATCCAGGCCCTTGAAGGTCCACAGCCGGGTGGCGGCAAAACCCCACTGGTCACAAAAGCCCAGGGCCTCGACCAGCAGCCGCCGGCCCAGCCCCTGGCCGCGGGCGGCCTCATCGAGAATGAAGCAACGCAGGAGCGCCTCACCGCCCTCGCCCTCCCCATCAATGGCGATGGAACCGACAATCCGTTCCCCCTGCAGCGCCACCCAGACTTCATTGCGCGGGTTGTGCAAACGCCCCATCAATTCGGCCATGTCCCGCGCCACCAGGCTTTCGAAGGGCTGGCCGAAACCCGCCAGATCCGCGTAGTAACGGGCGTGCATTTCGGCGATGCGGCCAATCACTCCGGGCCGGTAGCCACGGGCGATGGAGCAGCGCTCCGGCTGTTCGGGCACGTCTCCCAGCCGCACCGCACGCAATGCCCGGGCGTAGTCGGCGATGCCCGCACAGGCGCTGCGCTGCTGGGCCGGGCTCAGGTGGGCCAGGGCCGCGGCCACCTGGGCCTGGGCGAAACGGTCGATGCCGGCCAGGGTCTGGCGCCCCCGGGCGCTGAGCTGCAGCTTCTTGGAGCGGGCGTCCTGGTCATGGGCCTGCTCGCTGATCTCGCCGGCGTCCACCAGCTTGCGCACCAGGCGGCTGACGCTGGATTTCTCCAGGCCCAGCAGGGTCACCAGGTCACCGGCGGTCAGGGCATTGCCCTGGCCGATCTCCAGCAGTGCGTGCACCGCCGAGGGCGGGTAGTCGGTGGCGGCCAGGGTGGCCTGCATGAAGCCCAGCTCGCGGACCATCTGCCGGGAGGCCTGGCGCAGTGATGGGATAAGGGAAGCGGATGAACTCGGCATGGGCGTGACCTCGCAAGTGAGGCACTTAGTTGTACCTTGCAACCAATTAAACCTCAACCCTGCTCACTTTTCCGAGTGTCAGTCAGCCCTGGTGAACGGCAATAAAAACTCAAGCACTCACTAATGAGAAGCATTACCATAAACGCCCATTTCACCCACCTCGACCTCGGAACCCTTATCGATGGTGCCCAACCCTTCGCTACAGCACGCCGTGGGCGAGCTCTACCTCCAGCATCACAACTGGGTGGTGCAACTGCTGCGACGCAAGCTCGGCAACCAGGACCAGGCCATGGACCTGGCGCAGGACACCTTTGTGCGCATCTTGCGCAGCGAGCGACTGCCGGTACTGCGCGAACCCCGGGCCTACCTCAACACCGTGGCCAGCCGCCTGTGCGGGCAGTATTTCCGGCGCCAGGCCCTGGAGCGCGCCTACCTGGAAACCCTGGCGCAGCTGGAGCCGCAGTACCAGCCCTCGCCGGAAACCCGGCTGCTGGTGCTTGAGGCCCTGGACGCCGTGGGCCAGGTGCTGGACGGCCTGGGCAGCCGGGTGCGCGAGGTGTTTCTGCTGTCCCAGCTCGAAGGCCTGACCTACCCGCAAATTGCCCAACGCCTGCAGCTCTCGGTCAACGTGGTGCAGAAAGCCATGCTCAAGGCCTACCGCCACTGCTACGCGGCGGTGTACCCGGGATGAACGCCTTCCAGCCAGTGGACGATCAGGGCGCCGTGGAGCAGCAGGTACTGGACCAGGCCCTGGAGTGGCTGGTGCTGCTGCAATCGGGCATCAGCCCCCCCGAGCAGCAGGCCGCCTGCCTGGCCTGGCGCCGGGCCGACCCGCAGCATGAGCTGGCCTGGCAGCGCCTGGCCGGCATCGGCCAGGACCTGCGCGACAGCACCCGCAGCCTGCCCGCGCCCCACGCCCGGCAACTGCTGCAGGCTCGTAGCCACCCCGGGCGGCGCACCCTGCTCAAGGGCATCGTCGGCCTGGGCGTGGTGGCCGCCAGCAGCTGGAGCGTGCGCGAACGGTTGCTGTTGCCGCAACTGTTCAGCGACTACCACACCGCCACCGGCGAGCGCCGCCAGCTGCAACTGGCCGCTGGCGCCAGCCTGCAACTGGACACCCGCACCAGCCTCGACCAGAAGGCCAGCCCCCAGGGCCTGCAACTGCGGCTCAACAGCGGCCGCCTGTTGCTGACCCTGGGCAACGCCGCGCCCGTGCAGGTCGCCACCACCGATGGGCACATCCAGCTCGCCCCGCGCTCGCAGTTGATCCTCAGCGTCGGCTTGCCGGGCATCAACGGCACCCGGGTACAACTGCTCGCCGGCAGCGGCTCGGTGAGCACCGCCCATGCCCCTGCGCTAAGCCTGGACCCGGGCCAGCAAGTGGATATCGCCCAACAGCGGATCAGCGCCCTGGCCGCCGTGCCCACCACGGCCAATGCCTGGACCCAGGGCCTGCTGATCGCCGAGCGTCGCCCCCTGGGCGAGGTGATCGCCGAACTCGACCGCTATCGCCCCGGCCTGCTGCGCTGCTCCGCCGAAGTCGCCGGGTTGCGGGTTTCCGGCTCGTTCTCCCTGGACCAGCCGGACGCCAGCCTCGATTTGCTGGCCAGGACCCTGCCGATTCGCATCCGGCGGGTAATGGGGTACTGGGCCTCCGTGGACGCTGCCTGATTGTTTTCCTGTTTTTTTCAGGGCGGCGGCAGTTTTTTCAATCTCGTGCATCAAGACCAGGGAAGAAGCTGGAAAACAGCTCAGCGCCATCCCTTCCCAACCCACGGATTTTCCTTATGCACATTCGCCTTACGCCCCTTGCCGCGACCTTGCGCCCGGTCATCATCGGCCTGTCCATCGCCAGCACCAGCCTGCCGCTGCTGGCCACGGAAGCCGGCGCCGCCGTGACCGACCACCAGCAGCGCGACTACGCCATCGCCCCGGGCAACCTGGACCAGGTGCTGGGCATCTTCGGCCAGCAATCGGCAAGCATGATCGCCATCGACGCCAACCTCAGCGCCGGTAAGCGCAGCACCGGCCTGAATGGCCGTTTCAGCGTGGCCGAAGGCCTGCAGCGCCTGCTCAAACCCCTGGGCCTGCAAGCCGTGGCCGAGGGCGCGGGCTATCGGGTAATACAGGCCAGCGGCGGTGAACGGGTCGAGCTGGGAGCAACCACGGTCACCACCAACCAGCTGGGCACCGTCACCGAAGGCAGCGGTTCCTACACGCCGGGCACCATCGCCACCGCCACCCGGCTAGTGCTGACACCGCGGGAAACCCCGCAGTCGATCTCGGTGGTGACCCGCCAGGCCATGGATGACTTTGGCCTCAACTCCATCGACGAGGTGATGCGCCATACCCCAGGCATCACCGTAGCCACCTACGACAGTGACCGCACCAGCTACTACTCCCGCGGTTTTGCCATTCAGAACTTCCAGTACGACGGGATTCCGATCCTGCAGGACGCACAGTACTCCTCGGGCCACACCCTCACCGACACGGTGATCTACGACCGCGTGGAAATACTCAAGGGTGCCACCGGCCTGCTCACCGGTGCCGGTGGCCCCGGCGGCACCATCAACATGGTGCGCAAGAAACCCACTGCCGAATTCGCCGGGCACATCGACCTGGGGGCCGGTTCCTGGGACAACTACCGTTCGCAGGTCGATGTCAGCGGCCCCCTGACCGACAGCGGCAATGTCCGCGGGCGGATGGTCGCCGCCTATCAGGACAAGAAATCCTTCCTTGACCACTACCAGCGCCAGACCAGCGTCTACTACGGCATCCTCGAGTTCGACCTGTCACCGGACACCCTGCTGACCGTCGGCGCCGACTATCAGGACAACGACCCCAAGGGTTCCAGCTGGTCGGGCAGCAGCTCGCTGTACGACTCCAAGGGCAATGCCATCAGCACCTCGCGCTCCTACAACAACGGCGCGAGCTGGAGCCGCTGGTCGCAATACACCCGCACCGTGTTCAGCACCCTGGAGCACAGCTTCGCCAACGGCTGGGTGGCCAAGGCCCAATACAACCACCAGATCAATGGCTACAACGCGCCCTTGGGTTCGCTGATGTCGCCCAATGCCGAGACCGGCATCGCCTCGCTGCTGACCCGCAAGTACACCGGCGAAACCGTCAGCGACAGCGGCGACCTCTACGCCACGGGCCCCTTCGACCTGCTGGGGCGCGAGCATCAGTTGGTGGTCGGTGCATCGATCTCCAACTCGCACTGGAAAGGCCGGGACTTCACCAGCGCCACCAATCACAACAATTTCTACGACTACTTCAACTGGGACGGGCACAGCCCCAAGCCCGATTGGGGCAGCATGACCAAGAAGAACGACGAGACCACCCGCCAGAGCGCCGGCTACATGACTGCGCGCTTTAGCCTCAACGATGATCTTTCGTTGCTGCTCGGCAGCCGGGTCAACAACTACGAGGTCAGCGGTACCAGCCGGACCAAGGACACCGGCAAGGTCATTCCCTATGCTGGGGTGGTCTACGACCTCGACCAGAACTTCTCCGTCTATGCCAGCTACACCGAGATCTACCTGCCCCAGGACGACTACCGCGACCGCAACGACAAGGTGCTCAAGCCCGACGAAGGCACCAACTACGAGGTGGGCCTCAAGGGCGAGTTCTTCGACGGCCGCCTGAACTCCAGCCTGGCCTATTTCGAAGTGCATGAAGAAAACCGGCCGGTGGATGACCTGGCCTACAACGCCAACCCCACCACCCCCGGGCTGGACTATGCGTCCAAGGGCATCAAGTCCAAGGCCAAGGGTTATGAAGCGGAAATCTCCGGAGAGCTCGCTCCCGGCTGGCAACTGCAGGCCGGCTACACCCACAAGATCATTCGCGACCAGAGCGGGGCCAAGGTCTCCACCTGGGAACCGGAAGATCAGGTCAACCTCTACACCAGCTACAAGCTGACCGGCAGCCTCGACAAGCTGACCCTGGGCAGCGGCGTGCGCTGGCAGGGCACTGGCTGGAAGATACTCAGCAACTACGGCAAAGGCACCGAGGAAAAATTCGCCCAGGACCCTTACTGGCTGGTGGACCTGATGGCCCGCTACCAGATCACCGAGAACGTCTCGGCCACCCTCAACGTCAACAACCTGTTCGACAAGAAGTACTTCACCAACATCGGTTTCTACAACTCGTCGTACTACGGCGACCCGCGGAATGTGATGCTCAGCACCCGCTGGAACTTCTAAAGCCCCACCGTCGTGGCCCGCCCCGGCAGCGGGTGGCCACGACATCTGTTCCCCCTCCCCCCGTAGCATTTTCTAACCTTTGCCGCCGACCGCTGCGCTGAAAATGAGTGCCGTCATCCCGGCACATCTGTTAAAAACGCGCTGTCGTCCGTCCTGTGGTGAAGCCCTGCATGTCCCCAACCCTGTCCCAGCGCCTGCGCCGTCGCTGGTTTTCCCTGCTGTGCATGGCCGCGCTGGTGGTCGGCCTGCCGGTGAGCTGCGCGGTGCTCGAACACAAGGAACGCCAACTGGTGTTTCGCATCGAGCCCGGCACCGCTGGTTGGTATCGCGGCCTGCCGAGCACGGTGCAGGAATTCGAACTCAAGCCGAAAAGCTTCAAGGCCGGGCAGAACATCCACGCCTGGTGGTGGCCGGCACAACGCGCCGATGCCCCGGCGATCCTCTACCTGCACGGGGTCCGCTGGAACCTCACTGGCCAGCTGTTTCGCATCGAGCAGCTGCACGCCCTGGGTTACTCGGTGCTGGCCATCGACTACCGCGGCTTTGGCCAGAGCCACGGCGACCTGCCCTCGGAAAGCAGCGTGTATGAAGACGCGCGCATCGCCTGGGAGCGGCTCAAGGTCTTGCAGCCCGACGCCAGCAAGCGCCTGATCTACGGCCATTCCCTGGGTGGCGCGGTGGCCATCGACCTGGCCGCCGAGC